>JBILPY010000245.1:0-6357 GCA_044373575.1 Prosthecobacter sp.
AACTGGAATCGTTGCTCGCCCATCTCGCCAAGTTTCAGCGGGTTCGCGATCAGCGACATGGACCTTCTCAGGGATGTCTCCACCAACACACTCGGCTCACTGCTCTGGGCCGCACTTCTGACGGTCTCCAGCACCTTGCCGAGCGCCCCTTTGGTCAAGCTGATCCGGTCGTCAAAATGAGGATGTGCCGGGTACTGCTGTCGAAGCGCCTGATCAAGCAGCCCTATGAGCCCCTGCTCGAGGTTGGCCGCCGCAGGTGGCTGCAGTGACATGCCGGGGTCCAGACTGCGGAAGTGGTCGGCGGGTTCCAGTGAATTCCCTTGGTCAAGGTAATCATCGCCATCACCGCGTATTCCATAAGCCATCTCGATTCGGACCACGAGCTGGCTGCGCAACTGATCCCGCTGGCTTTCAAGCTGGTTGCGGGCGGTCTCGCGGTCGGTTTCGGTGAGATGCAGGACGTAGCTTGGGAACTGATTCTCCTTCAGGATCTGCTCCAGGCGCACGAAGGTGCCCAAGGCTTCCAATGTCTCGTGATTGAAGAACGATGGCAGCCAGCAGATGGTCCGCGTCGGCTCCTCCTCACTCAGGAAGGTTTCGATCTTGGCCACGTCATCTCGAATCGTATGGTCGGGACTGTCGAATGGGTAGTCGATCACGACCTTCCATCCGTCGCCCTTGCTGACGAAGGAATCCGTCGGCAGATCACGGATGTTGGCGAAAATGATGTCGGCACGCCTCGGGGTTCCCCGCCATTTGAACTCGCTCGTGTAGAACAGTTGCTCCTCATTCTCCTGGCCGAGCGCTTTGAAGATGAGTTCCTTCAGTTTGGTGATCCGGTTGCCCCGGTTGTCCACTCCTTCCGCCTTGGCGAGAATTTGCTCGGTATCGACGCTGGAGAGCTGGACGGCGAGAGTGGTCTGTCCCGCCCCCTCACGGATCTTGATCTGCCCGGCTGCAGCTGCCCAGCGCTTGAACTTGTTGATGACTGTGGCGGCCTCCTGTCCCGGAATAGGCGTGGCAATGGTGCCATGGTTGAGCGCCGCCAATTTCTGCGGCGTCATGTTCTTCAGGGACTCCACCTCGGGCACCAGCGCTGCCAGCAGCAGCGTCTTGATAAGTCGGTCGTCATTCCGCAGGGCCGCGCGCTTGGGGTCCGCCCAGGCGAGAAGATTGGCCTCTTCGAATGATAGTCCATGATCCTTTTCCAGGAGCGGCTTGAGGCTCCCCTGATACAGCCGATTCGCATTTTCAAAGTGGACCTTCATGTCCGAGCTGAAGGCCTCGTCACCCTGCGACACCTGGTCGAACAGATCACCCACCGGCACAATCTGCCCGAGCTGCAGTGTGTCCTTCTGCTCGGCAAGAAGCATCGCCATCACCTTGAGGGCCGTTCGCTCCCGCTGCAGCAGCGAGGAGACCGCCACCAGTGTCTCGACCAGCGCCGGGCTGAACGGATACAACTTGCGGAAATCGTCGCGATTGGCCTCCCGCGTCAGCAGGGTTTTCATCACCTCCTCCCGAATCGTTTTCGTCCGGTCAAACTCCGCGTCCATCTGCGCACGGGCGCCGTCGGACTTCGCCAGCAGGATGCGTTTCTGCGCGATCGCCGGTAGGTTGCGATCCTCCAGCTTGATTACTCCGAAACGTCCCTCGTGATGACTGAGCACATCGGAAAAGGCCAGCTTCTCCGCGCCTGCCACCTGCTTGCCGATCAGATCACGCAGGTCTCGCTGGCGGGCGATGAAGCTCACCAGCGGCAGCGGGCGGTCGGCACGGCTGGACTCCACCAGCTTGACCACCTTGTCTCCCTCATGACTGATGAATTTCTGGTCGGCGGCATAGCTGGCCAGCCAGAGAATGAGTTCATCGAGAAACAACACCACCGTGTGATAGCCCAGTTCCTTCGCGTGGGAGCTGATCACTGCGAGCCCGTCGTCCAGATCCACAAACTCCTCGGTGTTCTTCATCGCCGGGAAGTGCGTGTCCACCAAATCCCGCACCAGCCGACGGCACGTTTCAGAGTTGTGCGGTGACTTGAGCGCCTCCGCATAGCCCACCGCATCCCACTGGGCACTGATGTTGCCCCAGCCGCCTCCGCCGCCACCTTTGCCTTTGTTGAGCGTCTCGAAAAACTTGGCGTCGCCCATGTTCTCACGGAGTTGTTCGGCATTCTTGAGCAGCCCCTCAGCGAGGAACACGGGTGCCGTGGGAGCCTCAGGATGCGTGCGCCTCATGAAGTCTGCGTAGCCGCCGAGAATGGCCGACTCCAGGTTCTTCGATCCCAGCAGATGGTAGGGCACCATCAGGAACTTCTTTCCTGCCGTCCACTCCCGGTGTTTGGCAATCACCTCGGCCAGTTCGGGGATGGAGCAGGCGTGGGGATTGCCTGCCAGGATCAGGTGAAGGATCGCCATGAAGTGGCTTTTACCGCTGCCAAAACTCCCGTGCAGGTAGGCTGCCTTGCTGGTCCCGCTCTTGCCGTCGCCCTTGATTGAGCTCTTCACCAGATTCAGTGCTTCGTCGAAGCACTTCACCAACTGCGGTGTCACCTGGTAGTGTTTGACCGTGCCTTCAGGATCAGTGATGCCCTCGCTGAGCCGGATGACAAAGTCTCCGCGGCCAACGTTGTCCCGGATGTCGATAAGGTCTTTGATGTAGGTCGGCATGGTCAGGCGTTCGGATAAATTTCGATTCTCACTTTCTGGTTCAATTCTTTGAGACGCTCTTGCAGGCAGGCTAGGGACGCCAGGTCCGGCGCGGTCACATAAGTGAGGTTGGAGCCCGGGCTGGCTCCTTCCACAAAGTCAAGATTCCCCAGGACTGTCCCACAGTCATGGCCGACCCCCACCAGCGGCAGTCCCTCAAGATAGCGGTAGGCCTGCGCCATGGGACTCTCGTTCAAGTCATAGTCCCAGAACAGCCACTGGTCGTAGGTGTCTCCATTGATGGGCTCGTCCAAGTCGATCTCGTCGGCATCATCGCCCAGCTCGGCCGAAACCCACTCCTTGACCGCCTCCGGATCCGCCACATCCACGTCACGTTTGGCCAGATACACGCCCCAACTGGGCGGCACCGGTGTCCCCGAGACATCGGGTGATCCCAAGTGCAGAGTGTAGTCACCCTCTCCGGCGTCGACTGCATACATCGTCGAATCTGCCGAGGCTGGAGGAATCAGATGCGGCCGGCCGCCTTCGACGCAGGTCTCCCGGATAACTTGCGCCAGACTGGCCGGTACAGGCCATGATCGATCCATCCGGCTATCGATGACGAAGCAGTAGGGTTCACTCATGATTTCTGGGGATGGATCATCTTCACGCACCTGTTCTGATCTTGTTCACTTCCTCAACTGTTACTTCGAGCCCTCGGCACTGCTCGTCGAGGAATCCGGCGAAGTAGTCGCCGAGGCCCATGCCGAGGTTGGGGTCGGGGGTGTTGTGCCATTGCTTGAGCCACGGGATGAGGTCGGCGAGGCCAGCGAGCAAAGGCTTGAGGCGGTCGGCCTGCCAGCCTTGGTTGTCCTTGGCGTCGAGGTAGTATTCGGCGAGCGATTGGGCCTGCTGGAGGTGATCCCATCCGGCCCAGGCTATGAGCAGGGAGTTGTCTCCCGCGCGCTCGGCTCCGGGATAGCTGACCCAGCGTTCCTTGGGCACGTCGAGTTTTCCACGCAATTTCCAGTAGCTGGCCTTGGCGAAATCGGGGTTGCCGTATTTCGGCGGGACGGGGACATCACCAAGTTCCATCTGCTTGCGCTTCTTTGCGGCTTCTTGGCGGCGCAAACGCTCGACATCGGTATTCTTGGGTTCGTCCACCTTCTCTTCGGCGTCGATCTTGTCCTCGCGGCGCTGGAGATCCCAGACGTGTTCCCAATCCTCGCGCTTGCGCAGGCCGCTCTCTTTGTAGCGTTGGATGGGCAGGTAGGGGACGGACTCGGACTCGACCAGGTCCCGGACCAGTTTCGGGACCGAGAAACCAGTGCTTCCTTCGTAGTTCTCGGCGACCTCCATGAAAATGCGATCAGTCTGCGCCACGTCGGCCAGTTGGTTGGCGCTGATGAGGTGCGGGCGCGTGGCCGCGGTGAAACCGTGGACGGTGGGGTCGAAAGAACCTTTGAGGTCGCACACGCGTTGGCCCTCGAAGAAGTAGCCTTCCAGCCGGGCGAGCAGCCAGTCGCGCGCGGCTTTGGTGAATTGCTCGTCCCACGGCTCGGTGTTCCAGCGGCGCTTGTATTCGGGCTGCTCGATGAGGCGGATGGCCGGGTCGTCGGCGATTCGGGCGATGCGGCGCTCGACCAGCTCCCGATACGGGGCGGGCCAATGGCGCGGGACTTCTGTGATGGGCGTCGAGCCGTGCCGTTCAAACCAGGTGCTCTGCGCTTCGCCCGCGGCCATGCGCCGCGCCAGCACGATCTCGAACGCCCGCTGGCCCAGCTCGATGCCATCCGGCGGAATGGCGTCCACCGCGACGCCCTCCGGCAGGCTCACGGCCGCGGGTCCGCTTTCTACCGCGCCCTCCACGAGGCCGAAGGCTTCATAGATTTGCCAATCCAGCTCCTCCTGCCAAGCAATGAGCTGGCGCCGCTGGCGGGTGGCCAGGTCGCGGGCGCTCGCCAGCCACGGGTGGAGGTCCCCGCTCTCGGAGCCACCCCAATTCGCCAGCGTGACCGCAGGCGACTGGCGCTGAATGGCTGTGCTAATTTCAACCAACAAAGTCGGAATCTTGGCGGGTGCATCTGTAGGGATTGGAGTTGTCCCGACTTGGGTGCCATTGAATGAGAAACGCCCTTCCCACGCTTCGTCTTGAACGCCTCTTCCAATCCCACTTCCGCCTTTCGGCTGGCAGACTTGGCGAAGCCAAAAACCCCCTATTGATGAGTTGAGAACGCCGATAATTTTGGCGCAAACTGATGCAGAAACGCCTGCCAATTTGATGATTGGCGCTGGCCTATTGAACACTGCTCCCTCCGGGCCAAGCGCGAAATGGTTATGCGTCGATACGAACGCGAAAGTTATAGTTGGATCCGAATTAAGGCGGTCCAGCGAGATTTGGTGCCATTCCCACCACGGACGGCCTTCTTGAAAGTAGGTCGTTTTTGCAAATGTGACACGATTTCCGAGTTCAGTCCGACTCTGCCAAAGAAATCTATGCAGACCAGAAATAGCCCGAATGTCTAAAAGGGAATCGCTCGAATACGGAAACGCCACCTCCTGCCCGGCAAGAATTGTCCAATCTCTAACTTCATCGCCGTCAATTATTCTGCGATGGCATCGCCGTTCGACCCGAGCGCGAGAGAACTCCTCCGCGCTGGCCAACATTACCTCGTCTGCCGCCGTAATGCCGAAGACCCCTATGACTGTCGCGTATTTGTTCAGTGAGTCTTCAGTTGCGTCCGCGATGCTCACCTTCAATTCTGCCACTCCACCTCCTGCCACATTCCAAGGATGAATATGGAAGCTTTTTCGATCTGTATCAGCAGTGCTGACAAAATCGCTTACCGTGCCAGGGAAATCACATTGCTGGGTGATTGCCTTCCAGACCATACCCTTCGCCGGGTCTGCGGGTAGTTCGGGCTCAGCCTTGATTCCCATCACTGCCCGAACGGTGGACGATATGGGCATCTGATTTCTACCAAACAGAATGACCGTGGGCGTGCCGTGGCCGGGGATGTAGGCGCCCGCAGTGTCGAGGACGTGCGTGAGGTCCCAGCGGGGGAGGTATTCCTCGATGAGCTTCTTGCCAAACTCGGCCTTCATGAAGGAATTCGCCGTAATCTGCCCGACGAATCCGGCCGGCTGCTGCGGGGTGCCGTCGCCTTTGACCGCGAGGTCGAAGAAGCGCTCCATGAAGGGCACGGAGAGCGAATACTTGCGGTGGCACGAGGGAAAGCGCGCGCGGTAGAGCTCGCTGACGGCGCGGTCCTTCACGGTGATGTAGGGCGGATTGCCGACGACGGCGTGGTATTGCTGCCCGAGGATGCGGTGCAGGGCCTCGACGTCCTCGACTTCGTAGTGGTGCTTGAGTTCGTCGCGGAAGACTTCCCCGCCGGACTCGAACAGCGTTTGTCTGCGGCTTTCCCCCTCCATTTCCCGGAAGCGGCGGCCATGCAGCAGCGCATCTCCCGCAGCCACGTGTATCCGAAAATCCGGTGCATCCTTCAGCCGCTTCTCCCCGCAAGCTTTCAAAGCGGCCAGCAGCAGCCGGAAACGCGCGATGCCAACGACGTTGGGATTCAAGTCCACGCCGAACATCTGGTCGAGCGCCCGCTGCGCGAGCACGCGCGGGTTTTCGCCCGGACACTCCGTCTGCCAGATCCGGAACAGCCGATCGAATCCGCCGAGCAGAAAGTGAGCGGAACCG
>JBILPY010000246.1:0-6327 GCA_044373575.1 Prosthecobacter sp.
TCGCCCACTGGCTGTGCAGCGCATTTGCGTCGTTGGGCTTCTCTTGGCGGATTCTCGCAACAAGATCCGCGTTCTCCGGCCTGGCAGCCGCTGCTTCGACAGCCGCCGTCCATTTCAGATAACGGTCACGCGCATCAGTCCGCTCACGCAGACCTTTGATGATGCGTTCCTTGTTGTTCTCGGCCTCGATGTGAACCTTGAGTTCACGCGCGGGCGGTGGTGCGATAAACCGCGCAAAATGCTCGTCGAGCGCCTGCCGCCCCAGCGCGAGGTATTGCTCAAACTGGTCGCTCGACATGAAAAGCGACGAACCCACCGTGTCGAAGGTCCCCGCGCCACCATCGGTCGGCAGTTCGTTGACACGCAGGTCCACGCCGAGCAGATCGCGGATCGTGTTCTTGTATTCGCGCCGGTTCAGCCGCCGCATCGTGATCTTGCCGCCGCTATCGCTCAGCACCGCCCGCGCCGTCACGAGCATGCGCGAGAGGTCATCGAGGAAATCCGTCTTCGCCGCCGGATCCGGCTGCTTTTCATCCTCCGGCGGCATTTCGCCCGAGTTGATCGAGTTCAGCACCTTTTGCCACAGATCCGCCTTTTCGACCGTGTCCACGCTGAACGCGATGTCATCCAGCCGCACCTTCCCCTTCTGCTTTTCGGCGTTGTGACAGTTCAGGCAGTTGTCTTTAAAAAAGGCGCGGTGTTTGGCGTCGAGTGTTGCCTGGGGTGCATCGGCAGCGCGCGCCGAATTCAACGGTGCGAGAAGGATCAGGGGTAATGAGAAAGCGAGAAACGGATTCATTGACTGAAATAGGCAGGAGAATGAGGGCAGAAGAATGGATTCAGGGAGTCATTCATTCTCTTGCCCCCATTCTTCTGCCTATAGATGCAGCCTGTTACACGATGAGCTCTTTCACCACGCCGGCGCTATCTCCGTGGCGTTCGGCTGGGATGCCGAGGCCGTGGAGCATGGTCAACCACACGTTGCACAGCGGCGTGTCTTTGGGCAGAACGAGGTGGTGGCCGAGTTTGAGCTTGGCGGCTCCGCCGGTGAGCAAAGTCGGGCAGTTGTCGAGGTAGTGAATCGTGCGGATGTTGCTGCCATACGCGAGCGCGACGTGATCGAACAAACTCGTGCCATCGGCCTCCTTCGTGGCTTTCAGCTTGTCGATGAGCCCGGCGAGCAGCTCGCTCTGCGTCGCATCACGCTTCTGAGAGGCGGCCATGCGGTCGCCGGGCGAGTAGTGGCTCATGTCATGCGGCGCAACCTTCGTGCCGATGCTCTGCAACAGCGTCCCGACCGGCTGACGATACGTCAGGACGCGTGTGCTGTCCGTCTGCAGCGCGGCGACGATGAGGTCATACATCACCTGGATCTCGTCCTTGCCCGCGAGGCCCGGCTTCGGCTCAGCGACGGGCGGTTTGGACTTCGGCACGCTGAGCCATTGCTCGTCCTTGCCGAGCCGCACCTCGATGTCGCGGATGCTTTGGAAATACTCGTCCAATTTGTCGGTGTCAGTCTTCGTGAGGCCGTTTTGCACCCGTTTCGCATCCTCCAGCACCGCATCGAGCACGCTGCGCTTCTGCGCGAGCATCGCCTGACGTTCGCTCAGCGGCGTCGTTTCATTCGAAAAGAGCCGGTGAAAGGCCGCGACGGGATTTTCCAGCCCCGCGACCGGTTTTCCACGCACATCCCACGCCAGCGACAATCCAGGTCCGTGACCCGAGTTCTGCGCATCCGGTGTGTTGAGTTGGATCGAGCCAAAACGCGTGTCTGCGCCCAAATGCGCCGCCGCCACCTGATCCGCGCTAATACTGTTGTGAAAGCTCTGCCCTGGCTCCGCATAGCGATTCGCTCCTGTCAGCCAGAACGTGCTGCCCCAGTGCGCCTCATTGGCAAACTTGTTCGAGCAGCCCTGCACCACCGTGATGTCCTTCTGATGCCTCGCGAGCGGCCTCAAGCCCTCCGACAACTCCCACGCCGCCCCCGTCTTCTTCACATCCGGGAACCACGTCTCATTCGTCACCCCCCAGCCAAAGCCGAGAAACACCATGCGCTTCGGCGGTGCGGTCGTTTTTGGTGCGGCGAAGGCTCTAAAACCGATGGATTCGAGCGCGGGAAGCGTGATCAGCGCGGAGGTGCTGCGGAGGAAGTGGCGGCGGGTGGTCATGGCGGGAAGAGTTTTATTGGCAGGAGAATGGGGACAGAAGAATGGCGTCAGTGTTTGGCGTGACGAATGACTTGGCCTTGTTTTAGCAAGAGGTTTTGCAGGGTCGGGTTTGATACGGCTCGGAGTTCGGTGGACTTCTGGATGGCAAGATGCGCGGCGTTGCCTGCGGCCTGGCCGAGGGCCATCCAGGTGGGCTCCATGCGGATGCTGGAGAAGGCGACGTGCGTGGTGCTGGCGGCGACGGGGACGATGAGGCCATCGATCTTTTCGGGAATCAGGATGCGATAAGGGATCTCGTAGGGCCGGGTGATGTAGTCCAACATGCCGAGGTAGCCTTCGAGCACGAGGGTGTCGCCGGACTGTCGCTTGCGGCAGGGGAAGCTGTCGATGGGAAACTCGCCGACGGCGATGCTGTCGGCGTGATGCTTTGGCTCCTGGCCTTTGCCGGTGATGTCGTGCTGCGTGAGTGTGTATTCGCCGACGAGGCGGCGGCCCTCGCGCACATAGAGCTGCCAGGGGAAGTGGCCGTTGTCGGTGAACTCGTCCTTCGGCAGGTGCATCTCGTTCGCCAGGGCGCGATGCGACTCCGGCACCTCGGGGTCGTTTTGCAGGAACCAGAGCAGGCCGAGCACAAGGCTGCGATGACGCTGGCGAATGCGCTCGCGGGTGGCCTCGTCACCTTCGATGTAGCCACGATTTTCCTCGGGAAAGGGAAAGCCGAGCGGACGTGGGTTGATGTTCACGTCGCACTTGTGGTTGGGTATGTCGGCGACTGACAAGGCACGGACGAGCGTGTCGAAATGCTTCGGATTGTAGCCGCGTCCGGGCTTGAAGACCTTCGGTCCGGCGAGACGGCCCGCTTTCAGGTCGTCGAAGTAGCCGAGGTAGTCTGTGCGGTCATAACCGGGCGGCGGCGCGGTCAGGCGTGCGGTGTTCTGCGGGGCTTTCGTCAAACACAAGCGGTAGGTGTAGGCGGGCAAGGCATCATCGCCCGCGCCTGTGGTACCTGGGAGGAACTCGTGGGTCTGATAGTCGAAATAGACGACACCCGCGTGTTCCTCGTCGAACTCCTGCCGCGCCTCACGCCCGAGACGAAACTTTGCCCCCGCGGCCGCATACAAATCACCTTCGTAAGTGGCATCGACGAACACCTTGGCCTTCAGATGCCTTTCTTCGTTGTTCCGGCGATTCACGAGGATGATGCCGCGCAGCTTGTTTTCGACGACTTCCGCCGCTTTCAGTCGCCAGCCTCTTAAAACAGTGATTTTTGGCTCGTTGGCGATCATCGCCTCGAAGACCTTCTCCGCCACATGCGGCTCCGCGTAGTAGCCATCCTGGCAGAGTTTCGTGCTCTCATGCTGCGGGCCGTATTTCGTGAGGTAGTGCTGATGCACGCCCGCGACGAACTCCTTGAAGAGACCGCCGATCATGGCGCGGTTTTCGATGTCGCTCTTGCCAAGGCCGCTCGTGGTCATGCCGCCGAGGTGGTCGTGGTATTCGACCAGCGTCACCTCGCGGCCCAGGCGTGCGGCGGTGATGGCGGCGGTGATGCCTCCGGGAGTGCCGCCATAAATGACGATGTCCTGCGCGGCAATTTGGCCGCAAAGAAGCACCACAAGCGCCACGATTGACTTCAGCATGCTCATGGTTTCGGAGCGGCGGTGAGGGGTTTGGCTGGCATCTGAACCGCATCCACATCGCTGAGCTTAACCTTTAGCACTTCGACGGTTTGCTTGCCTCCAGCGAAGGCGATGAAGAGGCTGCCATCGTGCTCGATGACGTGAGGGTAGTCGATGTGACGACCGCCGACGAGGTAGAGCATCTTGGTGAAGACGAAGCCGTCGTCGCTAATCGAAAGCGTGAGCGGATCGCGCTTCTTCGGATTCGGGTTGGAGACGAGGACATAGCGGCCATCGCGGAGACGCAGGCCGCTGATCTTCGAAGTGGCATCGGGGAAGTTTGTCTTCACCGGGGTCGTCCAGGTGCGTCCATCGTCGGTGGAGAGGGATCGGTAAAGGAAGCCGCTGCGGCGGTTGTCGCGGAAGACGGCGGCGAGGCGGTTGTCCGGGAGGATCCACCAATCCGGCTCCTCGGCCTTGAGTTCGGCAGCGCTGCCGAGCACGGGAAAGGACTGCCAGTCATCGAGCGCCTTCACGCCGCCAACGAGGAAATGCACGCCGCTCTTCGAGTAGTCAAACATGCGGCGAGACATCATCCAGTCACCCGTGCGCAGCTTGATGGGCGGGAAGTTGTTGATGGTGTTTTTGAAGACGAGACCCGCATCGCTCCATTCGCCCGTGCTTTTGTCGAAACGAAAGGCGCGGAGTTCCAGGCTCTTCCCGAAAAAGCCCGCCGCCTCATCGAGCGAGGCGAGTGCGAGCAGTTCGCCTTCACGTTTCCAAAAGCCGCGCGAGATCCAGCGCATGCCTTTGTCCGTGCGCGTGCCGTAGTGCGGTGAATCGGGGCCGGAGCCCGGCGGAATTGGCGTCACGAACCGCGGCTCGCTCCATTTCAAGCCATCGGCACTCGTGGCGAACTTCACCCGCTGGCCCACGCGGTCCTCAATGCCCGGTCCGTCGCTCCACATGACCCAAAACTGCCCGTCGTGATGCGCGAGGTAGTTGTGCTGGTTAACTCCCTTCTTCGCACTCACATCGCTGATGACGACGTGTTCGCTTGGCAACTTGGGGAGCGCCTTGAAGTCAAGTTGGTGCGGATTCTCCGGCAGCCAGGGTCCGGCGAGCATGAGGGGGGATTTTGTTGAAGCTGGCTCGGCGGCGCTCGCAGAGGTGGTGCAAGCGATGAGGATGGCGAGTAGAGCGCGGGCAGGCATGGAGAAGTAGAGGTAGGTGTAGTGAAGAGCCAGGATATATAAGAATACGGAGAGTCAGCTCCAAAGCTCGTTGAAGACCTGTTTGTCGGTGGCGGGCAGTGATGAGGCGGAAACGGCATTCCATGCCTTATTGATGTCAGCACGAGACCATGCCGAAGCGATCAGCCTCGCCAGACGGTGACGCGTATCACGGCAGGGAACCTGGGGCAGCAGGTCCAACGCGCGAACGGGAGCGTGAGGAAGGTGGCGTAGAATCATGCGGGCAAGTTTCTGGGTGTGCTCATTCGCTTTGAACTGGCTCATGTGCGGGGCATCACCTCTGGGCGACCCGCACCGGCAGCACGGGTTGTGTTTTCAGCGTGAGGAGCACATCATCGGCGAACTGATCGCCAAACACGGCCTCGGTGCCTGCGGGGTTCTTCGGCTTGTAGACGACGAGATGAATCACCGCAAAACCCGCGCTCGGCGGCCAGGAAGTTCGTGCCCGGATCAAAGTCCGCCGCCCTCCGCTGCACGACGAGAAACGTCTCCTGGAGCACATCCTCCGCTGCCGCAAAGTCCGGCAGCAGCGCAAGGATGAATCCCTTGATCCGCGGCTGATGGCGGACAAAAAGTTGGAGCACCTTCTGGCTGTGGGAATCGGTCATGCAGAATGAATACCGAAAGCATCCCGGACTCTAGCAGAAGATGACTTCTCACCGCTGCACGATGCGCACTGGCAAGGTGGGTTGAGTTTTCAATGTCAGCTTCACATTTTCAGCAGAGAGACCGTCGAGCTTGGCGGGGCGCAGATTGGGGCGGGCGGCGATTTGGATGACGGCGAAGTCGGCTTGAGCGGGAATGAGGCACTTCGCAGTGAGGGTGCGCGTGCCCTTGGCATCGGAGCCGAGCGTGGTGACCTGGGCGCTGCCGCTGGCGAGAGCTTCGGGGATGCTTTGCGGCCACGTCTGATGCAGAGAGCCGGGATCGCCTGAGAAAAGGTAGAGCTGACCAAAGAAGGACACGGATGGTTTTGTGTTCGGCGCACGAGCATCGAGAAAATCCGCGCTGAGTTCGAGCACGGAATCGCCATCTGGACTCAACGCGTGCCGCAGCGGGCGCAGATCGACGAGTTGGAAGACATCGCAGGAGATCGCGCGGCCCGTGGGATCGCCCGGATCGCTGCCGGGTGCGATGAAGCGCAGTTGGCCATCGCGGATCGCGGCCTCATCGCCGCTCCATAGACCCGTTTGGTGAGGGAAACCGCGCTCCAGACGGTTTTCATCGAATGAGCCGTTGAGGAGCGAAAAGAGCCTCTCAGTGGTCGCCTTGGGCGATGAGATGGCC
>JBILPY010000247.1:0-6312 GCA_044373575.1 Prosthecobacter sp.
ACGCTGCCAGTCACGTCCGTGGTGCGGAAGTAGAACTGGGGGCGGTAGTTGTTGAAGAAGGGCGTGTGACGGCCACCTTCGTCCTTGGAGAGGACGTACACCTCAGCGGTGAACTTCTTGTGTGGGGTGACGGAACCAACCTTGGCGATGACCTGGCCACGCTCGATGTCGGTTTTCTTCACACCGCGCAGGAGAAGGCCCACGTTGTCGCCGGCACGACCTTCGTCGAGCAACTTGCGGAACATTTCGATGTCGGTCACGGTTGTCTTCATCGTCGGGCGGATGCCGATGATTTCGACTTCCTGCATCTTCTTCACGATACCACGCTCGACACGGCCGGTGCAGACGGTACCACGACCTTCGATGGCGAAGACGTCCTCTACTGGCATCAGGAAGTCCTGATCAATCGGGCGCTCTGGCAGAGGGATGTAGTTATCCACTGCGTCCATAAGCTTGAAGATATTGGCGCGCTGCTCAGGATCTCCTTCGAGGGCTTTGAGAGCGGAACCTTTGACAATCGGGATATCATCACCCGGGAAGTCATATTTGGAGAGGAGGTCACGGACTTCCATCTCGACGAGTTCGAGAAGCTCTGGATCGTCCACCATGTCCACCTTGTTCAGGAAGACAACGACGGCTGGCACGCCGACCTGACGAGCAAGCAGGATGTGCTCACGGGTCTGGGGCATCGGGCCGTCAGCAGCGGAGCAGACGAGGATCGCGCCGTCCATCTGGGCAGCGCCAGTGATCATGTTTTTCACATAGTCAGCGTGGCCGGGGCAATCGACGTGAGCATAGTGGCGGTTGTCAGTCTGGTACTCGACGTGAGCAGTGTTGATGGTGATACCGCGTGCCTTTTCTTCAGGTGCGGCGTCGATCTCATCATACTTTTTCGCCTCGGCGTAACCCTTCGTGGCGAGGGTTGACGTGATGGCGGCAGTCAGAGTGGTTTTGCCGTGGTCAACGTGGCCGATAGTGCCGATGTTGACGTGCGGCTTGGTGCGTTGGAATGCTTCTTTAGCCATTTTGAGTGAGGGGTTGTGCGCTTAGGGGTCGGGTTCGTTTGTCGTGAAACGGAAACTCCGGGCGCGATTCGACGCAAGACTGGAGCTGTTGGAGGGATTTGAACCCTCGACCTCGTCCTTACCAAGGACGTGCTCTACCACTGAGCTACAACAGCAACTGACCGGCGGCGACTCGCGAAGGAATCTCCTCCTCTTTCGACAATAAAACCGAGGCACATAGCTTCCCTTAGCTCTGCGCCAAAGGGAAAAACACGCCCCGGTCAATTCCCGAAAAAGTGATGGCGAAGCTAGGAGGTTTGGCATCTCTGTCAAAGGGTATTTGCACCTTTGCGAAAGATTCCCTTCTGACAAAAAATCCGGACCTTTTCCCCACGGTGGCCCCAGGTGAAAAATGACACCCTGAAGTCAGGCTGACACTCCTCAAAGCGGCCAAAACACGGGCACAAGCAACAAAATCACAAACACCATCAGCACCGTGAGGGCTCCACCCACTCGGATGAAGTCGCTGAAGCGGTATTTGCCAGGGCCATACACGAGAATGCAACTCGGCTCAAAAGGGGTGAGTACGGAGATGCTCGCACTGAGCATCACCGTGATGGCAAAGGCCCTTGGATTGGCGTGCAGGGACTCGGCAGCCTTCAGCGCCACCGGAAGCACGACGAGCGCGGCGGCGGCATTGGACATCGGCTGCGTAAGCAGGACGGTCAGTATGCTGAAACCAGCCAGCACAGCCAGGGAACCGTGGGGCTGGAGCCAGCCCGTGATGGCCTGCGCGAGCATCTGATCGGCCCCGGACTTCGACATAGCAGCTCCAAAAGCTGTCATCCCACCGATCAGGATCAGCAGCCGCCAGTCCACGTTTTCATAAGCGGTGTCCAAGGTGACGCAGCGGGTGGCCAAGGCCAGCAGCGCCACCAGAAGGAAAGCGATCGAGGCGGGAAGTAGTGAGAAGCTGCTGGCTGTCACGGCGATAATAAAGGAGATCAGCACGGCGATGCCTCGCTTCTGGGCATTATGTGTCACGCTATGCTCGGTGATCACCACCATTTCGGAGTTCTCCTCGAAGACACGGATGCGCTCGTAGGGCCCCTGCAAAAGCAGCATGTCTCCGGCTTGCAGAGGGACATCGGCCATGTGGTCGCTCAAAGTGCGGTCGCCGCGCAGCAGTGCGAGAACGGACAGGCCGGAGCGGCGGCGGAAATTACTCCCGCGCAGACTCTGCCCGACGAGGCTGGAGCGCGGCGTGAGCACCACTTCGGCGATGCTGGCATCCCGCATGTCCACACCGGAACTGCGCAGATCCATATCTTCCAGGATGTCGATGCCCTCAATCTTTTTCACTCGGATGAGGTTCTGCACTTTGCCGGCGACCAGCACGACATCACCCACCTCCAAGCGCTGATGAGGATGGACTTCGATTTCCAACCCAGCTCGGCGGATTTTCACCACCTGGAACTCCATCACCGAGAAGTCCGAGGAAAACACCTCCTGCCCAATGATGGGTGACCCAGGCATGATCACCACCTCACACAGATACTCCCGGATTGGCTCGCTGGGGCCACTGCCCTCGGCGCGGTCACGCTCCGGCAGCCAGCGCATGCCAATGACGATCATGTAAAGCAGCCCAACACCAAACAACACCAAGCCCACAGGCGTGGTCTCAAACATGCCGATAGGATCCATGTCGAGACCCGCAATAGCTCCGCTGACGGCCACATTCGTGCTGGTGCCGATCAAAGTGCAGGTGCCGCCGAGGATGGAGGAAAAGGCCAGTGGCATCAGCAATCCCGAGGGGGAGATCTTCAACCGCCGTGCCAGACCGATGACGGGCCCAAGAAACATGGCTGTTACGGTCGTGTTGTTCATGAAAGCGGAAACCCCACCCACGGTGGTCATCATCACTACCACGATTCGCTTTGGGTGCCCGCCTGTGGTGCGTGCCAGGACATGGCCGACGGTGTCAAGAACTCCAGTTTCTCGCAAAGCCGCACCGATGACAAAGATCGCCCCGAGCATCACGATCACTTCATTGCCAAAGCCCGCGAAAGCCTCGTTTGGCGTGATGATGCCACTCAATACCAGCACACAAAGCAATCCGAGTGTGACGAGATCCACAGAGATTTTCTCGGTGGCAAAGAGGATGACGGCGATGACGAGCAGTCCGATGACGATGAAGGCAGCGTCCATGTAGTGCGGGCACGGATGATGCCGAGATGCTCCACGCTGACGAATGAAATTTGGGCACTTTCCCGTGTCTTCAAGCGGCGCATGAACTCACCTCTCGTCAGCAGAAGCAGAATCAGCCCGCCGATCTGCCCACGATCTCCATCGTCTCGCGCTGACGCTTCAGCACTACTTCACGTCCCTGGGCAGCCTTTGCCTTCGCAGCCTCGGGGTCTTTGGCCATGGTTAGGACGGCAGGTGCGACGCGTGCGAGTTCATCCTCCTTGTCGAGATCAAAGAGCCAGTCTCCGAGACCGATGTCACGCCACATGAGGCCCTTGCTCGTTTGTTCAGCCCAGCGGCAGACAATCGCAGGAATGCCTGCACCGATGCACATGATCGGGCTATGCATTTCCGCGCCAAAAAGCCCGGCGCTGCGGACATAGGTGCTGAGTGCTTCGGCGGTGAGCCAGTAATCCTTCCGCCACACGACGCGCGGCTTCACATCATCTGGCAGGCCGTCGTAGAGCATCTCCTTGTTGATCTCCATCTGGCTGGCATCTTCGGGGCAGAGCAGGATCTTCATGGGCGTCTGTCTCACCACCTCGATGATAGCCTGCCGCAGTGGCGCGAGATCATGCTCCTTCATCGCTTCATTGCGCTCGTGTTTCATCGGGTCGAACTTGGTGCCCTTCTTGATTTTCCAATAGGGCGTGTAGCGCAGCCGGGCGATGCAGCAGAGGAATTTTCCTTCTTCCAAACCATGCGCCGTGAGAAAGGCCTTGGCCTTCTCATCATCACGCAGGTCCGTCCCGAAGGCACCATCGGGGCCAAACTCCATGATCGGGCAGGTGCAGCCGCGCTTCTTTGCCACTTCCAGGGAGACCGAGTCACGGAAAAAGGCGAAACGCCCCTGGCTCAGCACCTCAATGGTTTTGGCAATCGCGCTGTCTGGGGAAGGCTTTGTGGCGGTTGATCCAGTGATCGGCACCGTGATGCCATAGACGCCGTATGGCTTGCCCGTTTCCTTGTGCCAGCGCGCCACATCCTTTTCCGCCACCAGGGAAGGACCCGAGCCATGGAGCAGGAAATCACACTCGCTGAAGGCAGCCTTCAGTTCCTCCGCTCCCTCAATGATTTTCAGCTTTGGAAAGCGCTGCATCAGCATCTCCGCCACCCCATTATCCACCTTGCTCGGCCAAAGCCGCACCTCGACATCAGGTAAATGCTTTTCCAGCAGCGCTAGCACGCCTGGAGTATGAGCGATGTCGCCGATATTAACCGTCTGCCAAGACGAACGCAGGATAATGCGTGCAGGACGTTTACCCTCGGCAAGCACAGCGGTAAGACTAGATGTCAGGGCAGCAATAAGGAAGTGACGACGGTTCATGGTGCAGAATTTGATATTGATGTTGAGTACGACTGGCTCCTCAAAAAAAGCAAACTGAGGTGCGCTAGAACGTTGGACCAGTAGTTAAGGGAATAAGCAGCATGAAATCAACCCGCCAAAAAAACGTTACAATAGTGATTTCAAAGCCCAGGTCATCGAGTTGGTTCGACTGACGCAAAGATGCCTCCACCATGGCGCGGCTATCATGTCGGAGCGCTGCTGGCTCGGAGGCCCGCGCTCCTTTACTTCTTCTCAAACACCGGCTTCCCACCCTTCATCACCGCCGTGATGTCATCGCCGTCTTTGAAGCCGCCTTCGAGGACGGCGAGGCTCAGCGGATCGAGGAGGTGCTTTTGGATGGCGCGTTTGAGAGGGCGCGCGCCGAAGACTGGATCGAAACCGGCGTCGGCGAGGTAGCGGGTGGTGTCGTCGGTGACGGTGAGGTGGATGTTCTGCTTCGCGAGGCGGTCGATGACGCGCTGCAGCTGGATTTTGACGATCTGGTCGAGTTGCGCGGCGTCGAGGCGATCAAAGATGACGATCTCGTCGATGCGGTTGAGGAATTCGGGGCGGAAGAACTGCTTCAGGCTATCGCGCACCAAGGCGTCGCGCTGCTCAGGATTGCTGACATCCTGAATGGCGCTGCTGCCGATGTTGCTGGTCATGATGAGCACCGTGTTCTTGAAATCGACCGTGCGGCCCTGGCCGTCGGTGATGCGGCCATCATCGAGCACCTGAAGCAGCACATTGAAGACATCCGGGTGCGCTTTTTCGACCTCGTCGAACAGCACGACGCTGTAAGGGCGACGGCGCACGGTTTCGCTGAGCTGACCGCCTTCCTCATAACCGACGTAGCCGGGAGGTGCGCCGATGAGTCGGCTGACGCTGTGCTTCTCCATGTATTCGCTCATGTCGATACGCGTCATGGCGCTGTCGTCGTCGAAGAGGAACTCGGCGAGGGCTTTGCACAGCTCCGTCTTGCCGACGCCGGTGGGGCCGAGGAAGAGGAAGCTGCCAATCGGTCGGTTTTCATCCTGAATGCCCGCACGCGCACGGCGCACGGCATTGCTAACGGCGGTGATGGCGTCCTTCTGCCCGATGACGCGGGCGCTGAGGCGTTCCTCCATTTTGATGAGCTTCGAGCGCTCGCCTTCTTGCAGGCGTGAGACGGGAATGCCGGTCCAGTTCGCGACGACGCGGGCGATGTCTTCTTCGGTGACTTCTTCGCGCAACAAGGTGTGAGCGGCGCGAGGTTCTTTGTTCTCCGTGGAGGTCTCAGCGAGCTTCTTTTCGAGGTTTGGGATGAGGCCATACTGAATCTCACCGGCACGACCGAAGTCGCCACGACGCTGGGCTTGTTCTTGTTCGGTGCGCAGACGGTCGATCTCTTCCTTCACCTTGCGGCCGGCATCGACGGATTCCTTTTCCTTCATCCACTGAGCCTTCAGTGCGGAGGATTTCTCTTTTTGGTCGGCGATCTCGCGCTCGAGTTTTTCGAGGCGTGCTTTGCTAGCGGCGTCCTTTTCTTTTTTGAGTGCCTGACGCTCCATCTCGAGCTGCATGATCTCGCGCTCAATGACGTCAATCTCTGTAGGCATGGAGTCGAGCTCGATCTTGATGCGGCTGGCGGCTTCATCGACGAGGTCGATGGCTTTGTCCGGCAGGAAGCGGTCGGTGATGTAGCGATTGCTCAGCGTGGCGGCAGCAATAATGGCGTTGTCTTGAATGCGCACA
>JBILPY010000768.1:0-6308 GCA_044373575.1 Prosthecobacter sp.
CAAAAGCTCTGCGCGCGTAGCCCACGGAGTCCTCATATCGACCCTCGTCATACCGCATTCCGGCAGTCCGAAGCAGCCGGTCCGCCTCATCCAAACGGGCTTGTTTTTGATTGCAGCCTGTCAGGAGAAGTATCGCCAAAAAGAAAAAGGAAATCAGAAAAGGAAATCTCATCACCCTCATTCTTGGCTTGGACACGAGACTGTAAAGACCCATTACGCTGCTTGTGGCCGTATGTTCTTTTGAATACTCTTTCATATAGTGGATTCCCTCCCCTTCCCAGCCGTCTCCGAGTTTTCGCAAAGGCCTTCCATGACGATCCACGGGACTTCCGAGTTTTCGGAATGACCTTCCATCGTGATCCACGGCGCTTCGGATTTTCGGAATGACCTTCCATCGAGATCCCCGAGGCTTCCGAGTTTTCGGAATAACTTTCCATGACGATCCACGGCCTTTCGGATTTTCGGAGGGGCTTTCCATCGAGGTCCACGAGCGTTCTGACTTTTGGGAGGGGCTTCCCAAGGGGTTCCCCGGCGATTCTGTGTTTTCGGAAGGACGGGGACGGGCGGCGATCAGAGTTCCAAAACGGGCCAGAGGGGCTTTTGCTGGCTGAGCCAAGTGAGACCTTTTTCGTCGGTGTCGATCGTGACGCCGGTGCTGAGGCGGAGGTTGGGGGTGGAGAGTTTGGCGACCATGAGCCGGAAGTCGTTGTAGAAGTCATTGTCCTCGCTGCGGAGGCGGAGGATGATGCGCAGGTCTTGCATGTCGGGTTTGCCAGTTTCGGGATCGCAGGCGACGAAGGCATAGACGGCGATGGGGACGCGACCTCGGTCGCAGAAGCGGCGGATGCTGTCGCTCAACTTGGCGGGGAGGCTGTCGTACTCGATGGGGCGAAGCGTGGTCTTTTCGGTGTGGGCGTGAGAAGGGCGGGTGTGGCGGAACTCGCCATCAATGAGTGCGGCAATGGCTTCGGGCTGTAGCCTGAGGCTGTGCGTCATGCCGGGGTTTACGACGACATCGCACTCGAGTTGCTTGATGATTTGAAAAAGGGCCTCCCCAGGCATGGAGGCGAGTGTTTGCGTGCCCATTTTGGCACCGTTTTTCTCGATGACATACTCTGCCACAGCCTCGCTGCTGAAGATGGGGAGAAAAGGGCCGGTGCCGTCGTCGATCTGGATGAACTGAGGCATGGGTGATCCGTTTTTCAGCTCCATCATGCCCTCCAGCTCGGGGTGGTAGGCGATGAGGGTGTGAAGCTCAGTGTCCCAGAGGGCACGCATCATGCGGCCATGCACAGCGGGGTCTTGCGCTTTTTGAAGCAGGCGTTCGAGGGCATTGCTCGGCTCAGGTTCGGGTCTCCACTGGGGATTGAATTGTCCGTCCATGCATGAAGCCTCTCAAAAGGAGTGCGGCTTGAAAAGAATTATTTCTCAGATGTCTAATCAAGGATTGACTCGCCGAGTGAGAATTGATTATCCTCGTGGCAATTAACGAAAATTCATCTGTAGGTCATGGCACGCTTTGATTTCAGCTTTTTCGATAGCGGAGCTCGCTTTGATACTCCGGATGCCAACCCATCCAGCACCATGAGAGACTTAGCCCACTTCCTCGACAATCCCTTCGATGATAAGGAAATCAGTGAGGCCGAACTGGCCGCTTTCACCACGGATCATTTGGAGCGGTTCATCGCCAACAATACCAACAATGAACTGACGGCACGCATCACGGCGACACAGAGCGCCTTTGATCTCTTCGCCGACTGTGTGACGGACAACGATGCGCGGCTGGCGATCCGCAAGGCGCGAAAGCTGGCCAAGGATAACTACCGTGAGATCACGATCCCATGCGATGTGGCAAGAATTGAGGGTGCCTTTGTCAGTGCCTATGGTGCAGATTCACCGGTGATCCTGGAGGCGTTGCCGAATGGCCGCTCGATCTTCCAGACCTGCCGCGATGATCAGGTGGAGGCAAAGCTGGACATCCTGCTGCAGGCGGTGACCTCCCATCAGGCGGACCTGGTGCCTGCGATCGTGACTCTGGCGACCGCACTAAAGGCGAACTGGCTAACCGTTTATGCTGCCAGTGAAGCCTCGACAGGCTCCTCATCCACGACACAAGACGGCAAGAAGATGGCCCGTGATAATCTGCAACTGATGCTTTACCTGAATCTGGTGAAGCTCATGGAGATGTTCCCCCGCCAACCGGAGAAGATGCCAATCTACATGCAGCAGCACCTTTTGGAGAATCCAGCGAGCCCGGAAGAGCCGGAGCCGCCTGCACCGCCGACTCCGTAATTCAAGCGCACTGCGCCCGCTGACGCAGGAAGTGATCGGCGAGCACGAGGTGGACCATGGCTTCGACCATGGGAACGGCGCGCGGGAGGACGCAGGCGTCGTGCCGGCCACGGGCGGAGAGGGTGGTTTCCTGCTTGTCGTTGGTGACGGTGTTTTGCTCGCGCAGGACGGTGGCGGTGGGCTTGAAGGCGACGCGGAAGACGATGTCTTCGCCATTGCTGATGCCGCCCTGGATGCCGCCGCTGCGATTGGTGCGGGTGCGGACCTGGATGCCGTCCATGTAGAACTCGTCGTTGTGCTCCAGACCGGTCATGAGGGTGCCGGAGAAGCCGCTGCCGATCTCGAACCCTTTCGTGGCCGGGAGACTGAGCATGGCTTTGGCGAGATCGGCTTCGAGTTTATCGAACACAGGCTCACCGAGTCCCGGGGGCACTCCGCGAACGATGCACTCGACGACACCGCCGACGCTGTTGCCCTCGCTGCGGACGGTTTCGATGAGCTGGATCATGCGCTCGGCGGCTTCAGGATCGCAGGTGCGGACGATGTTGGATTCGATGTGCTCGGAGGTGAGGGTGGCGGGCACTTTGGCCTCGATGTCTTTGATCGTCTTGACGTAAGCCAGGCATTCGTAGGCCGGCAGGGTGTGCTGAAGGACTTTGCGGGCGATGGCCCCGGCTGCGACACGGCCGATGGTCTCGCGGGCGCTGGAGCGGCCTCCGCCTGAGACGGCACGGATACCGTATTTGGCATCGTAGGTGTAGTCGGCATGGCTAGGGCGGTAGGCCTGCTGCATCTCGGTGTAGGCCGAGGGCCGCTGGTCGGTATTGCGGACGAAGAGGCCGATAGGCGTGCCGAGTGTCTGGCCATCGAGGACACCGGAGAGAATCTCGGCTTTGTCGTCCTCCTTGCGGGGTGTGACGATCTTGCTCTGGCCAGGGCGACGACGATCGAGCTCATGCTGGATGTCCTCCACCGTCAGCGGGATACGCGGCGGGCAGCCATCCACGACGACACCGACGCCGGGGCCATGGGATTCGCCCCAAGTGCTGATGCGGAAGAGTGTGCCTAGGCTGCTGGACATAAGGGCGCGTAGATTGGCGGAAGCTGGTGAATGTGCAAACGCTCAGAGTCAGAGATGAGTTATGCTACTTTTACCCAACCTCTATGATTGGGGATGAATGAGAACCTTTACCTCTCACAGTCATATAGGCTGGGGATAACTCCAATAACCGTGTTCCTGCTCTCTGGCTCAAGGGTTCCACGACGACGAAACGGGCCGATAAGATTGGGCACAGCCTGTGAGCGGTCAGCAACAAGTCGCAGTTGTGAAGGTTGCTCTCAGAGTTGAGGGGAGTTTTGCCCAGACTGCTCACATGGAATGGTGGAATTTTTAGTGGCTGTATAATCGGGTTTCAGCCCCTGAATACCTGCCTCTAAAGCGACGCGGGCGGCCTCAACTTCGGCTTCCTTTTTGCTACGGCCAACCCCGCGGCCGAGTTCCTGACCGCACCAGATGACAGCGGAGACGAAGGACTTTGCGTGGTCAGGACCCGTTTGGGAGATGATTTGGTAGTGCGGTGATTGGGGATTGATGGCTTGGAGGATCTCCTGGAGTTGCCCCTTGGGGTTCTTGTCCACTGGTGCAGCTCCGAGACTGTCGAGGAGTTTGGTGAACAGGAGATGCGCCAAAGCTCTGGCCGACTCCATGCCACCATCGAGAAACACGGCCCCGGCAATGGCTTCGAGGGCATCGGCGAGGGAGGAGTCACGTTCACGTCCTCCATGGGCTTCCTCGCCACGGCCCATGAGAAGGAATTTACCGAGACCGATCTGACGAGCCACATGGGCGAGCGCTTTGGCGGAGACGAGCTGGGAGCGGACTTTCGTCAACATTCCTTCATCGGCATCGCGGTAGCGCTGGAAGAGCATCTCGGAGAGAAGGAGCTGGAACACCGCATCTCCGAGGAATTCGAGGCGCTGATTGTCGGGCAGAGTACGCTGGCTCTCGTAGCCCAGACTTGAATGAGTGAGCGCCTGGCTAAGCAGAGAGCGATCTCGGAAAGAGTAGCCGAGGACGGATTCGAGGAGTTCCATGAGCGCGACTGGAAGCGAAGGCGCATGTCTTTAGCAAGCGACTTATGCGGAGTGTTCCAGCATCGCAGCCAAAGTGGGGTGATCGACGGGGCTCGAACCCGCAACAACCAGAATCACAATCTGGAGCTCTACCATTGAGCTACGACCACCATTTTGAGCGGCCCGATAGTAGCTTAACCGCCTTCGTGTGCCAGCAGTTTTTTTGGTTGTCAATGTCCCCGGTCTCCAGCACTCTCCACCTTCCATGAGCGTACCCCCAAATCGAGGCAATTCATCACGTCCAGGCGGACCCCCGCGTCCCGGTGGTCCACCACGTCCAGGAGGCGGCAGCGGCCCTCCACGTCCGGGCGGTAGTGGCCCACCACGCCCAGGTGGCAGTGGACCGCCTCGTCCCGGTGGTAGTGGTCCCCCGCGCCCAGGTGGCAGTGGACCGCCTCGTCCCGGTGGTAGCGGTCCCCCGCGCCCTCCAGGTGCCGGAGGAGGCCCGCCTCGCCCCGGTGGCACGGGTGGTGGCCCCCCACGCCCAGGCGGCAGCGGCCCTCCAGGCAATCGCGGCGGCCCTAGCCGTGGTGGTTATCGCGGCGGATCACGCGGTGGTTCCCGTGGCGGTCCTTCGCAGCGCCGTCCTGAGCCGCCTCCAGTGGATGATCTTCAGCAGAAGGAAGAGGCCATTGAGCTGGAAGGTGTGATCACCGCCGTGCTCGCTGGTACCATGTTCCGCGTGAAGCTGAAAAATGAACACGAAGTGCTGGCCCACATCTCGGGCAAGATGCGCAAGAAGTTCATTCGTCTCGTGATCGGTGATGGTGTGAAGTTGGAAATGTCACCCTATGACATGGACAAGGCACGCATCGTTTACCGTCTCTGACTTGGAGCTGCACTGAATGGGCAAGGACATCGTCTATTTCGATCTGGAAACCCGCCGCACCGCGAACGACGTGGGCGGCTGGGGGAACAAGCACAAGATGGGCATCTCCATCGCCGTGACTTTCAGCACGAAGAATAACGAATACCGCATCTTCGAAGAGGAAGAGACGAACGACCTCATCGAGCAGCTCGTGCGTGCGGATCTCGTCGTCGGCTTCAATCACATTAGCTTCGACTACGAGGTGCTAATGGGTCACACGATCTTTGATTTCCGGGATCGCGTGAACAGCTTTGATCTGCTTGTCGATCTCGAAAAGCAGCTCGGGCACCGCATCAAACTGGAAGATGTTGCGGCTGCGAGCCTCGGTGCAGGCAAGACGGCAGATGGCCTGCAGGCCTTGCGCTGGTGGCAGCAGGGGAAGGTTCTGGAGATCGCCGAATACTGCGCCTATGACGTGAAGGTCACCAAGGAAGTCCACGAATTCGGCGCAAAGAATGGCTTCGTGAAGTTTCACGACAAGAATGGCCGCGAACAAAAAGTGGCCGTGAAGTGGAGCCTCGATTGAGGCTCAACGACGTCTCAGTCGAACCAAGATCGCTGCGTGATCGCTGCCTGAGAGGCACCAGATCTTCTTTGCCTCGATCACCTCCCAATCTTTGCCGACCCACACATGGTCGATGCTGAGAAGCGGCAGTCCCATCGGCCAGGTCTCGCGAAAGCCGGTGCCACCGACTTCGAGTACATTCGTAAACCTTGCGCGATAACCGTCCAGCATCGCCGACTCCAGCGGCGTATTGAAGTCACCGACGATGATGGCGTCACTCCGATCCTGACTCTGTGCAAGGGCCTCGGCGAGCTGCTGTTCTCGCGAGTGGAAGAAGTGCGGCGTCACATCGGCGACAACGACGGGAAAGGCCGGGCCGAGGTCATTCACTTCAAAGCGTGCATAAGCACCGGCACCATCCAGCTTCCCACGCTCGCGGTAGCGCGATGGCACCCGCGAAAGCCACAAGATACCACGCGGCATCCAGGCCACGGTGTAGCCGGGCAGCAG
>JBILPY010000249.1:0-6294 GCA_044373575.1 Prosthecobacter sp.
CTGCGACTTAAAAGCTACCCCAATGCTCACCCTCATCTTCGCCACCTCCAATGCCCACAAAGTTCAGGAAGTCGCCGCCATGCTTGGCGAGCCTTGGCAGGTCCGTGGGCTGCGTGACTACCCGAATGTCGTGCTTCCCGAAGAGACCGGCACCACTTTCGAGGCCAATGGCATTCTCAAAGCCGAGGCTGCCAGTGCCGCGCTGCCCGGCGTGTATGTCCTAGCGGATGACTCCGGTCTGGAAGTCGATGCGCTCAACGGCGAGCCCGGTGTCTATTCCGCCCGCTATGCTGGTCCTGATGCCACCGATGCCGACAACCGTGTGCGCCTGAAGGCCGAGCTCGGCAAACTCCCGCCTGCCCCTTTCACGGGCCGTTTCCACTGCTGCCTCGTGCTCGCCAAAGATGGGCAGACACTGCACGTCACCCACGGCGCGGTGGAGGGTACGCTTCGGCTCGAAGAGCAGGGCGGCGGCGGCTTTGGCTATGATCCGCTTTTCCAGCCTGATGGTTATGCAGACACCTTCGGCTTGCTACCCCCCGAAGTGAAAAACCAGCTCAGCCATCGTGCGCGTGCTCTGGCAGAGATGAAGACCTGGATGGAGGCGCATCTGAGTTGAGATGTGGCGACGGATTGGACAGATAACACTGCTGCTCGGCCTCGCTGCTTGTACTCACACGCCACGACCTCAGCCTCCGTTGCTCGACCCAGAGCCTGTGCAGCCCGCGCCGCAGCCTTTTCAGCCAACGCCTGAACCCACAACCTCGTGGCGCACGCTCAGTGAGGAGGTCACTCCCCTTCCCCATCATGCTTCCTGGCTGCGATTGCGCGTGCGAGGCAGTGAAGGCGAAGTCGAGATCTCCGTCGTGCGCTTTGACAGTAACTCCTGCACTCTCCGCGTGATCGATCAGCCGCAGTCCTGGTCCTTCACCGATCTCCTCAGCGACTCCATGCGCTCGGTGAAGGCCATCGCGGGCGTGAATGGCGGCTACTTTCATCCCGACTTCACCCCGCTCGGCCTCATGATCGCGAATGGCAAACGCCAGGGCCAGTTCACCCGCTCGGGCCTCGTTTCTGGCATGATCTGCGTGAGCGATGACGAGCCTGCTTTGATCTGGAACAGCGAGTCTCCTGATACCACGAATGCGAGTGATCTCCTCCAAGCCGGGCCACGCCTCGTGGATGCAGGCCAGCCTATCTCCGGGCTGAATGCTACGAAGACAGCCGCGCGCAGCTTCATCGCCACAGATGGCGACTCTGGCTGGCTCATCGGCACCGTCCAGAGCACCACGCTGCATGGGCTCGCCGACCTACTCATCTCCCCCGGCCTGATCTCCGGCCTGCGCATTCAGCGGGCATTGAATCTCGACGGTGGTCGATCCACCGCCTTTTATGCCCGAACCAACGATGGCCGTGAGATCAACCAGCCCGGCTGGAGCACGGTGAGAAATTACGTCTCTGTCGTGCCCCGATAAGGCAGCGATGTCGCCACCGAGAAGGATGACTTCAAAGTGCGCTTGTGAGACTTACAGCGGCTTCCCGTAGATGCTCTGGAACACCTGCGGGGAGTTCGGGTCGATGATCGTGATGCCATCCGCACCAAAGCGAGCCGTCACCGTGGCCCCCTTCCCTTCCTGCATGTATTGGTAGTTCAGATCACGCACCTTCGCCGCTGCATCCACGATGGCGCAGGTGATGCGGGCTTCCTCCGCCGTCGGGTAGAGATGCGCCACCGAGTCACGCGTGACACCGGCGAACTTCACCTGGCAGATGGCCACGAGCGCCACAGTGAGACTGTCCACGCCGTAGCCGATGTAAGCCTTCGAACCATCGTGACGGAGGACATCACGGGTGAAGTGGTTGTTGCTCGTGCGTGAGCCGCCACCGGCATTCCACCAGCGGAAGCCGCGATACTGCTGATCACTCTCCACCTTGCCATCCGCGCCGACGATCTCGTGGCCCTGATTCACGGGACCTTCGAAGTCCGCAGGCGTGACCCAGTTGTTGTGGAAGTTGATGCTCATCCCGTTGTCGAAATCCACCCGCACCTGCACGGCATCGAAAGCATTGATGCCATCGCGAATGAGCCGCTTCTTTTGACCAACGGCGGTGAGGCTCACCGGCTTCGATTTGTAGTAGCTCCAGATCAGATCGGTCCAATGGGGCCCCACATAACTAAAGGGATCGCTGCTCTCCACCCACTTGAAAGTGCTCGTGCTCACCTCCAGCGGCTCTTCCAGATAGGCGGTGCCATAAAGCGGCGCGCCGATGCGGTTCTGGATGTCATCACGGATGCGCAGATGGTCCGGGTCGTAGCGCTTATGCATGTCCACACCGACGATCAGGTTCCCCGCCTTCGCAGCGGCGATGATCTCGTCCGACTCCTGAGTCGTGAGGCACATCGGCTTCTCCGTGAGCACATGCACGCCGGCTGCCAGCGCGGCTAAAATTGGCTGCGTGTGCAGATGATCCGGCGTGGCCACCGCCATCACATCGAGGTCTGGGAAGTCGCGCAGGATGTCATCCCAGGGAGCCTCACCATGGTAGCACTTCGGCTCGCAGCCCGTGATCTCTTTGAAAGCCGCCGCCGACTTCTTCGCCGAGGCCTCCGAGCGTGTCGCCACCGCCACGAGGTCAAACTTCACGGGCGCGAGATCCCGCGTGTGCTCATCCAATCCGACGCGGGCAAGCTGCCCCGCGATGCCGAAGCGCTGAAGGTCCGCATAAGCACGGAGATGAACATCACCGCCGAACATGCCGGCGCCGACGAGAGCGAGTTTGATGGTGGGAGTGGGGGTCGAAGACATGGAAGGAAAATGTTGAGTGGTCAGTGTTTAGTCAGAGCAGTGGCATCGCCTGCCTTCCAGCCCGCTGGTGAACTGCTTCCGGTATTTTTGCGGCGAACAAGGGTAGAACGAGTTTCCACCTCGTAAACTGGTGCGGCGGGTTTGTAACCCGCCGTTGAGTCCTTGAGTTGGAAACTCAGGGCACCAGTGTAACGACTTTCAAAGTCGTTCTACGCGATTCAGTTCGCCGCTTCGATGAAGCTCAGCAAATCCGCCATGTCCTGCACGCTGAGACCACCTTCGAGGCCTTCGGGCATGAGGCTTTGGCCGGTGGAGCTGCTGCCTTTGATGTTGGCTCGCTGGAGTGTCACCGCCGCGCCGCCCATCATCTTGAGGGACATGCTGCTGGCATCGTCCGCGGTGATCACGCCCTGCACGGTCTGGCCTTCCTTCGTGTTCACCGTGTAGGCGATGTATTGGGAGGCGACTTCTTTATGCGGCTCCAAAATAGCCGTCAGCAAGGCATCGCGGCCCTTCGTCTTCACCGTGGTAAAGTTCGGCCCCACTTCGATGCCCAGGCCGTTTGCCTGATGGCAGGCCATGCAGCGGGAGATGTAGTGGTTCTGCCCGGCCTTGGCATCGCCCTTCAAGGCGACGGCTGGGGCAAAGGTCTTCACCACCTCTTCGCGCGAAGGTGGGATCACCGACTTCAGCGCCGCCTTCGCCAGCGCAGCGACCTTGGCGTTCTTATGCTTGATCAAATCCTGCACCTGCGAAGCCGCGAGGTCGGTGGGGGCGGGGCCGGCGCCCATCGCCTCCAGTAAAGCCAGCGCGCCATCATCGCGTGAAAGCAGGGTCGCGAGAGTCACCGTGCGTGCCTGCGGCTTGAAGCCCTTCCAGGCTCCGAGCAACGAGGCCGTGGCATCCTTGCCAGCCAGCTCACTCACGGCCTTCACGGCAGCGGCTTGCACTCGCTCGCTCTGATCTGCGCCGAGGCAGGCGGTGAGTGCGGCCTGCCCTTGTTCTTTGGTGGCGAGAGACAGCAGTTCGATGGCCCCCACCTTCGCTGACTCACTCGCTGACGCCGCCATCGCCGTCGTCGCAGCCTGGGTAAACACCGCCGCCAGCTTGCCCTCCGTATCCACTTTGGCGATGGAGCTGCCTCCGCGACGAAGCCCCGCCGCGAGAGCCTTCAAGCCGCTCTGGCGCAGTGTCGCCGAGGTGCCGGGGGCTGACAGCAGCTTGATGGCAAAGGCCAGAGCCTTGTCCTGCTTTTGCTGGCCGATCATGCTCAGCAGGGCCTCAGCGACAGAGTCATTCAAGGCAGGCCGGCCTGGGTTGGCGAGGATCTCCAGGATCTGCCATGGATCTGTTCCCTCGCTGCTCAGAATGGCGGAGAGCATGAGTGGGTTGCTGCCATACCTCTCCAGCATGTCTGCCTGACGCGCCTCCGGTGTGGTCCCGGCGATCCCTGGCAGCCCCTCGAAGAACTGATGGATCAGCATCGCATAGGTGAAGCGGACGCGTGGGGATGCATCCATGCCGAGAGCGTTCACCGCTGCGGTGACTCGGGCCTGACCCTTGATGCGAGAGCCCAGCAGCAGCGCCTTCTCCCGCACCTGGGCCGATGGATCGATGAGTGCCCGCTCGACGACGTCGATGTCCTCCGCTGTCAGGGGCGCGAGGGCGTTCAGCGCGTGGATCTTCTCCAGCTCGCTGGCATCTTGAGTTAGGCGGGCCTTCAGCATCGGCACCACCGCCTTGTCCTGCTTCTCATAGAGCAAGCGCTGCGCGGTGTCGCGATGCCAGCCGTTCGTGTGGCCGAGAGCCTTCACCAGCTCCTCGGTGCTCGCTTCCGCCAGCGTGACCTTCTGCCCTTTACGCTCCACGCCTTTGTCCGGCACGATGCGCCAGATGCGGCCGCGATCGTTGCCGTTGTTGAGGTCGAGGTGCTTCTTGATCTCGTCCGGTACGCTCCAGGGATGCTCGATGACCTCGCGATACATGTCGCAGACATACAGGCAGCCGTCGGGAGCATTGGCGAAGTTCACCACGCGCACCCAGGTGTCCTTGCTGGCGGCGAACTCAAAGCCGCGCTCGTCAGCGGGACGCTCGCCCACGAGGTTGATGCCATCCTCGGCATAACGAATCTGTTTGCGATGGATGAGCTGACCACCGGCATCACCGCTGAAGCTATTGTTCACGAACTCAGGACCGTAGGCATCGCCGCGATAGATCGTCGTGCCGGTGGCTCCGGTGAAGTAGCCGCTCACGCGACCTCCGCCCTCCACCGCTCCCTTCACCACACCGGCGATACGCCAGCGTGTGCGGATGATGCGCCAGGGCTCGTCCGGGCTCAGGCGGAAGACCTCTGCCGCGCCCCCATCCAGCGCGATGCTGCGTCGGCTGGATGGCATGTCGTAGTAGGGATTGCGGGAGGTGTAGCGGTCATCGTAGAGCCAGTATTGGAGATGGTCCGAGTTCGAGCAGCCGAACTTCCTGCCGTAGTTGTCAAAGCTCATGCCATACTGCGCGCCGCCCAGTTCCAGGCCGAACTCATGGGTCAGCGGGTCAAACCAAAAGTCTCTGCCGCCCAGCTCCTGCTCGGGTAGCTCGGGGCGCTTCAGGCACTTGATCTTCCCGCGATTGCCCCCGCCAGCCAGCACATGCACGCGGTTGTCCTGCCCCCATTGGAAGCTGTTCATCAGGCCCTGCACGTTCAGCATCTTCAGGCCCGTGCCAAAGCCCGTGTACACCTTCTCCCGCACCTCCGCCTTGCCATCGCCGTCCTTGTCTTCAAAGCGCCAGATATCCGGCGTGGCCCCCACATAGAGCCCGCCGTTCGCCCAGGTCAGACCCGTGGGCCACGGAAGGTCATCCGCGAAGACCTGGGAGGTCTCGAAGAAGCCATCGCCATCCTTGTCTTCCAGCACGGAGATGCGGCCCAGATGCGGCGTCACATCCCGCATCTCGCTGTAGTCGATCATCTCGCAGGCAAACATGCGGCCGCGCTCGTCAAAGCAGACCGCGATGGGGTCACGCACCTGCGGCTCATTGGCCACCAGCTCCATCTTGAAGCCCTTCTTCACCTGCCAAGTGCCCGGTGCGTCCTTCGGCTCCACGGCGGGGTAGCGCGGCAGGTCCTTCGCCGGGTCCACCATCACTGCGTTCTTCGTTTCACCGTAGGCCTTCGCGTAGGTTGTCTTCGTCTGGATGCCGTCCTTCGGTGCCTGCGCCTGCGCCAGCGGGCTGATGAGGAGTAAAGCGAGGGGGTAGAGTGGCAGCGGCACTTTCATGGTCAGGAGCATGGTTCCCTATCAACGCGCCAACGCCCCCCGCCATCCAGCCCAAGGCAGCACGGCTTCCGGTATTTTTGGGATACGGACCCCGTGACCGCGACCGCCAGCCAGAGCCGCCGCGCGGGTTCAGGCCTCCCGGCGCTGTTCATCGTTCAACTGCATGTCCAGCGCCTTCCCCGACATCTGGATCTCCACGAGTGACAGGGTCA
>JBILPY010000250.1:0-6293 GCA_044373575.1 Prosthecobacter sp.
TCCGCAATCCAACTCACCTCCGCCGACCCCTGCACCGGAGCCTATGTCCGCCAGCACGCTGCAAAAAATGCGGGACCAGGGCGTCTATCGAAACGCCTACTTCAAAGACGCGGACTGCTTTGAATGCGGTCATAAATTCAAAGTCAGCCGTTCCTCCCGCTCCGCGAACTGCCCCCAGTGCGGCTCTCTCATCTCCCTCGAAGATGTAGAGATTAATATGGCCACCAATCAGGCCATCAAAACGCGTGGGGATGTCCTCATCCGCAAGCGTGGCCATCTCTCCACCGATCTCATCATCTGCCGGGACATCCGCTGCCAAGGCATCGTCGAGGCCAATATCCAAGCCAGTGGTGATGCCGTCTTTCGCACCGTCGGAAACATCATTGGCGAGGTCCACTGCAAACGCTTCATCATCGAAAAAGGAGCGGATGTTACCTTCCTGAACCTCATCCATGCCGAGGAGACAGACATCCAGGCCAAGATCACCGGCACCATCCTTTGCACCGGCCCCCTTACCATCGGCAAAGATGGTGCCGTCTTTGGCGATGTCACCGCCCGCTCGATCAACATCGAACCCGGCGGCGAACTCAATGGTGCCATGAACATTGTCCGCACCCAGACCATGTCTAGGCCGGCGCTTTAAAGCGTCCGTCTGCCGTGCAGCGCTTGGTAGAGCGTCAACTCGTCCGCGTGGTCCAGTCCGCCGCCCGCTGGCAATCCCTGTGCCAGTCGCGTGACTGCCAGCCCTTCAGCTCGCAGAAGATCGTGGAGGTAGCTCGCCGTCGCCTCACCCTCCACGTCCGAGCCCACGGCCAGGATCACCTCCTCCGCCTGCACACGCTTCACACGATCTAACAGCGGCTCGATCCGCAGGTCCTCTGGCGTCACATTGTCCAGCGGGGAAAGCTTCCCGCCGAGCACATGATACATCCCGTGAAACGCCCCCGATCTCTCCAGCCTCAGGACGTCCGCCGCCTGCTCCACCACGCAGATCAGGCGCTGCTGGCGCTTCGGGTTGTGGCACAGCGCGCATTCTTCCTCTCGCTCGATGAAAAAACCGCAGTCATCGCAGGCATGAACCCGCGCCGTGGCCTCTTTTAAAGCATCCACCATCGGCTCGATCCGCCCGCCGTCCTGCATCAGCCAGAGCATCAGCCGCTCCGCACTGCGCGGGCCCAGGCCTGGCAGCGACTTCAGTTGGGCAATCAGGCGGCGCAGCGGCGGAGGATAGTCGAGGGCGGCCATGGCAGAGCAGATCAGACTTTCTCCAGCATCACCACGCCCGCCTCGGTGGGCATCGCCACCTTGCGGTAAAAGCAGGTGTTCCGCTTCGTGTGGCAGCAGCCGCCGCCGCGTTGCTTCACGCGGAGGATCAGCGCATCCTGGTCACAGTCCGTGCGGATCTCGATCACATCCTGAAACTCGCCGCTCGTGGCCCCCTTGTGCCAGCGCTCTTTGCGGCTCCGGCTGTAGTAAACCGCCTGTCCGAGCGACAGCGTCTCGCTCAGAGTGTCAGCATTCATATACGCCAGCATCAGCGGTTCATTCGTGTCCGCATCCACCGCCATAGCCGCGATCAGTCCATGCTCGTCAAACTTTGGCGCGAAGGCCAGCCCTTCTTCGATGGTTTGCTTGGAGTCACGCGGGCTAAAATGGAGGGATGATGCTTCAATCATTGGGAGGCGGAGATAACCCCGCCGGCCGCCTTTGCCAAAACGAAAATGCTTTTGTTCGACATCGCCGGACCCCACGCTAAAAAGGCCGCTTCCCCTGCCCTCAGCGCCGTCTTTTCACTTGTGTCCGCCGATCCCTCCATGCCCGGTTTTCTGCTCTCCTTCGAAGGCTCTGAAGGCTGTGGCAAGTCCACCCAGATCAAACTGCTCCAGCAGCAGCTCGAAAGCACCGGCCAGCCCGTGGTCATCCTGCGCGAGCCCGGCGGCACCGAGATCGGCGAGGAGATCCGCCACCTCCTCCAGCACGCCAAGGCCGGCAGCGCCATGACCCCGGAGACCGAGCTCCTTCTCTTCGCCGCCAGCCGTGCGCAGATCGTTCGGGAAAAGGTCCGCCCCCTGCTCGCTTCCGGCACCTTTGTCATCCTGGACCGTTTCCTCGACTCCACCACTGTCTATCAGGGTCTCGCCCGCGGGCTGCCGCTGGATGCCGTCTGCGCCATCAACACCTTCGCCACCGGCGGCACCCTCCCCCGGCTCACCGTCCTGCTCGATCTTGATACCGAGACCGCCTGGCAGCGCATCCATGCCACTGGTCGCGAGCTTGACCGCATGGAGAGCCTGCCTCGCGAGTTCTATGAAAAAGTCCGCCGGGGCTACATCGACCTCGCCCGGGCCGAGCCCGAACGTATCGCCATCGTCGATGCCTCCCACAGCCCCGAAGCCGTCCATGGCGAAATCCTGAAGCTCGTCGAGATTCACCGCCATGCCTTATAAAGCCGACCACGCGCTCAGCCTCCTCACCCGCGCCCAGAAGCTCGGGCGCATGGCCCACGCCTACCTCATCAGCGGCCCCCGCGAGGCCCGCCTGGAGGACTTCGCCTCCTCCGTCCTCAGTCTCCTCAGCCCCGTCCGCCACAGCAGCCTGGATGACTGGGCGCAGGATGGCGCCGTCATCCTCCGACCCCAGAGTAAATCCCGCCGCATCTCCGTCGGCGATGACGCCAGCGAGGTAGGCACCATCCGCTTCCTGGAGCGCATGATCCACCGCACCACCGCCCCCGGCGGGCACAAGCTCGGCATCATCGTCGATGCCGAGCGCATGACCATCCCCGCGCAAAACGCCTTCCTCAAGACCCTCGAAGAGCCGCCGCCCCGCACCCTCATCCTCCTCATCAGTAACCATCCCGAGCAGCTCCTCACCACCATCCTTTCCCGCGTCATCCAGATGCCCCTCCTGCCCCCCGCAGGCGTCCGCCAGTTTGACGAACACGAGATGAAGCTGCTCGCCGTGCTCCAGCAGCTCGCCAGCCGCTCCACCGGCGGCATCGGTGCCGCCCTCGGATTAAAGACGGACTTCCAGGCCGTGATCGACGATCTCTACGACGAGATCAAAAAGGAGCAGGAGGAGGAATTCGAGAAGGAGCAGGACCACTATGCCAAGACCACCGACGGCACGTGGCTGAAGCAGCGGGAAGAAGAGGTCAGCGCCCAGATCGAAGCCCGCTACCTCCAGCGCCGGGATGCCCTCATGGATCTCGTCCTCGCCTGGATGGGGGACGTGGCCCGCCAGCAGGTCGGCGCTGCGAACTTGGACCTCCCCCAGTTTCAGCACGCCACCGCCCGGCTCGCCGAGCAATGGCAGCCCGAGGAGACGACCCAGCGCCTCCGCGCTCTCCGCCAGCTCGAGCAGCACCTCCACACGAACGTGAACGAAGGCCTCGCCCTCGAAGTCGCCTTCATTCAAGCCTTTGGAAAGTAGGAAATGGGGACTCTAACCGTGCTTGGCGCATCACCGAGTGGCTTTGCCATTCTATGGAGTGGATGTGCCGAACTCATCGAAGAACGCCGGCACCTCAAGGAGATGCAAGCAACTCTGGTGCCTCGGTGACATGCCGAATGCGATAGCCACGCTGGTGGAGCAGGAAGAGAACACCGTCGGGATCACCGCCGAGATGACCCGCACCGACGAGCAGCATGGCATTGTCGCCTTTTTTGAGCAGGGCATCAAGGCGGTCGATCCAGGCGTGATTGCGTCGATTGATGAAGATCTCCATCAACTCGGGATACTTCTCCGCTTCGCGGGTGAGCAGAGCATGAAGGGCATCCAATTCCCCCTCTTTCCATGACGAGATCATTTTCTCATACTCCTGCGGGAGCGTGCTGACTTCGGCGAGTGTCTGCTCCAGCATTTCGACCTGCTGCCTGCTGGTGAGTTGGGAAAAGAGCTGGAACTGCAGCTCAATGGTTTCGAGACCTTCGCCGGGTTTCTGATCTTGACTGGCTCGCTGCTCGAAGTGCTGATCGACTCCACGATCGGCCTTGGCTCCGAGGGCGCTGTATTCGGTACTGGTGATGACGAGAGAGGCGAGCCAGGGGCGGAAGCGATTCAGTTGAGTGGGACTCATGCTGCGTGTGCCAGCCCAGGCCTGGAGGTTTTTCCAAACCGCAGGACCGACACTGGCTTCGAGGGATTCGTCGTCAGGATACTGACCGAGCTCCATAAGCCGGGTCTGAAATTCGGGGGTAGAACTGGCACCGGGAGGCAGTTCAAAGATGAGCCTGCTGGCGTGCTGGTAGGCGATATCGTAACCCCGAGCGAGTGGGTAGTCGCTCTCGCGCAGGATATGAATGGTGCCGCAGAGGAAAAGGCGACCAGGCTGCCCCTCACGGTCTGCCACCCAGACGATGCCGCGCGGACTTGGCGAGGTGCCGGCGCTTGGCTTTGTCTCCGCCTCCGGACGGCAGGCGATGAGGCCAGCCAAGACAGGCAGCAAGAGCGATATGCGGATGTAATTCACGCGAAGTGAAGACACCCGCCACCCCATGATGGCAAATGGAACTTCCAGCCGCCGATCAAGCCTTGCCAGCCTGCCGATAAGCACGGGCAAGCAGAGTCACAGGCTGAGTCACTTCGACTCCCTTGCCCCGCAATCCGTTGACGAGCTGGAGGTGGCAGCCAGGATTCGAAGTGGCGACGCAGGCGGCGCGTGTGGCCTCAATGTGGCCAACTTTTCGTGCAAGCAGCTTCGCCGACTGCTCAGGCTGGGTGATGTTGTAGATGCCGGCGCTGCCACAGCACCAGTTGCTCTCGGGGAGTTCCTTCAAAACGAGGCCTGGGATGGCTTGCAGCACTTGTCTTGGCTGAGAGCTGACTTTTTGCCCGTGGCAAAGGTGGCAGCTCTCATGGTAGGTCACCTCGCTCATATCCGCACCATGTTCGGGTTTGCGTATGCCGATATGGGCGAGCCACTCGTGGATGTCCTTCACTTTGCGATCCCACTGCCGAGCGCGCGCAGCGTAGAAGGGATCTTCGTGGAGCAGGTGACCGTATTGCTTGAGATGTGAGCCGCAGCCTCCGGCATTGGTGATGATGGCATCGAGTGCATCGAGATCAAAACTTTCGATCTGCCTGCGGGCGAGTTCGCGGGCGAGTTCAAGTTCGCCATTGTGGGCATGAAGAGAGCCACAGCAGGACTGCGCACGCGGTGTGATGACTTCGCAATCGTTGGCAAGCAGGACATCAACTGTGTCACGATTGATATTGGAAAAGGCGAGGTCCTGGACGCAGCCGGTGAGCAAACCGACGCGATATTTTGGCTTCGCCAGGACTTCGGGAGACTCTACGGGCGAGATCAGAGAATCTGAGAAGGCATCGGCCACCTGCGGGGTTTGAGGCTCGAGGTCTCGCAGGTGTTTGGGCAGAAGCCCGAAGAACTTCACACGACGCATGAGACGGTCCATGCCGGTTTTTTGCAAGAGACGCAGCCCCCAACCCACGAGACGTAGCAGACGCGGGTGCATGAAGAGAACATTGAGCGTGAGCCAGCGCCAGAAATCGCGCTCGGGCGTCTGCGCCACGCCGCTGCGCTCGATCTCGGCACGCGCGGTTTCGAAGAGTTCGGCGTAATTGACACCCGCCGGACAGGCGGTCTGGCAGGCGAGACAGCCGAGGCAATAATACATCTCATCGGCGAATTCGCGACTCACGGTGAGTTCACCATCTGCCACGCTACGCATGAGAGAGATGCGACCTCGCGGACTATTGCGCTCGTGTTTTGTCTCGACGTAGGTCGGGCAGGTAGGCAGGCACATGCCACAATGCATGCACTGCTGGAGCACGGAATAGTCGAGAGACTGGAGTAGATTCATGGAGGTGCGGATGATAGTCGGCTGGGAGAAATGTCATGTCGGACTTGGTCCCAGCTTGCGCAATGCTGCCCGCAGGCCAAAATGCTGGATGCGAACGCTGGTGATCGGCGACATCCACGGCTGCTCCAAGGCCCTGCGCACGTTGCTTGATGCCGTGCAGCCGGGGGCCGATGACGTGCTGGTCACTCTGGGGGATTATGTGGACCGAGGACCGGACTCAAAAGGCGTGCTGGACATGTTGATCGCTCTGGAGAAGCGAACTCAACTCAAGCCCCTTCTGGGCAATCATGAGATTCTATTCCTCGATGCACTGAATGGGAGAGTCGAGCCTACCGGCTGGCTGCGTGTTGGGGGAGCCGAAACGATTGCCTCCTACTCGCCCAGTCATCTTGAATTGGCCTGGGACAAGGTCAGTCCAGAACACGTGGAATTTCTCTCCGAACGCTGTCTGAGATATTACGAGGACGAGCA
>JBILPY010000251.1:0-6292 GCA_044373575.1 Prosthecobacter sp.
AAGGCAGATGCTCCATGCCGGTCTCGTGGCGTTCCTCTTTGCGCTCACCGTCGATGCGGCGGGCGATGCGCTTGTAGTCCTTGCGGATGTCTGCAAAGACCTGGCCCATCTGCTCTACGGACACATCGAAGCGTTCGCGGAAGAGGTAAGGCGCGCCGGGCGGCATATCCAGCTTGCAGCAGCCGATACCGATGCCGTCCTGGCCGCGATTGCGCTGCTTAGCCATCAGTGAGGCCAGGAGGTTGAACCCATAGAGCGCGGTTCCGTAAGTGTCCTGGTAGTAGGCCAGGGGCTTTTTCAGTCGGACGACGGCTAGGCCGCATTCGTGTCGGATTGGATCGCTCATTCAGAGGTGGGAGAGCACCCATCCTTGGCAGCGAATGCGACCAGCGCAAGGAGGGAGAATCAGAGAACTTGAAACACTAAAATAGTGAAAGACTTTCTTGCGGCATCGAATCGTCATTTCTGCTGGCAGCCATCCCCCCCTCTTAATGAGTCCCGATCGGGCGGCGAGAGAGAGACTTGCGCTGGGTGAAGGTGTTCATCGAAGGGAAATAATGCGTCGGTATGGGGAAATCTAAAGGAAAGGTTCCCCCACCCTTCCCGTAATTTCCGCCCATCATGAAGTGCCTCCTGTTCTCTCTTTTTCTTGCGTTGCCCGCTATAGCGCAGCTCGAACTCAAATCCGGTGACAGCATCGCCATCATCGGCAGCGGTGTGGCGGATCGGGCGCAGCACTACGGCTGGCTGGAGAGCATGATCACGGCGGCGAATGCGGACAAAGATCTCACTTTCCGCAATCTCAGCTTCTCGGGTGATGAAGTGCAGACCTGGCATCGCATCGACGGCTTTGGCTCGCGCGACGAATGGCTCACGAAGGTGAAGGCAGACGTCATTTTCGCATTCTACGGCTACAACGAATCCTTCAAAGGCTACGACGGCATCGAGGCTTTCAAGAAGAACCTCGCCAAGCTGATCGAGGACACGAAGAAGCAGAACTACAGCGGCAAAGGTGCGCCACGCATCGTGCTCTTTTCCCCCATCGCACTGGAGAAGCTGGACAGCCCGAGCCTCCCGCCCGTGGTAGATAAAAACACGAACATCGAGAACTACACCGCCGCGATGAGCGAGGTGGCGGCGGCCTCGGGCGTGACCTTTGTGAATCTCTTCCAGCCGACGCTGAAAGCCTATGAATCCGAGAAGAAAGCGCTCACACTGAATGGCCTGCTGCAAAACGAACTCGGCGACAAAGCCATCGCAGCAGCCGCCTTCAAAGCCATCACGGGCAAGGACGCACCGGTGGTGAGCGACAAGCTCCGCGAGGCCATCGTGGGCAAGAACTGGGAGTGGTATCAGCGCTACCGCACGGTCGATGGCTACAACGTCTATGGTGGCCGCAGCGGACTCGCCTACACGGCTGGCGTCGGTGGTTTCAAACAGAACGAGCAGAACCCCGAGAAGCCCTACATCTCCAACTTCCAAACGATGAAGCAGGAGATGACGCAGAGGGATGTGAAGACCGCGAACCGCGACAAGAAGGTCCACGCCATCGCCAAAGGGGGCGATCTCGAAGTGAAGGACGACAACCTCCCGCCGGTGGAAACCGTGCCGACGAACATGCCGAACCCGAAGGAAGGCAAAGAGTTCAACAAGGTGCCGATGACGGGCATGAAGTTCACACCCGAAGGTCTCGTGGCCTTCCCTGATGCGGCGGAAGCGATGAAGGACATCGTCACCGAGCCTGGGCTCAAGATCACGCTCTTCGCCGATGAGAAGCAGTTCCCCGAACTCGTGAACCCTGTGCAGATGGCCTGGGACACGAAGGGCCGTCTCTGGGTCGCCGCCTGGCTGAACTACCCCGAGCGCACACCGACCAGCAAGAAGGGCGACAGCCTGCTCATCTTCGAAGACACGAATGGCGACGGCAAAGCGGACAAGATGACGGAGTTCGCCGATGACCTGAACTGCCCCACCGGTTTCCAGATTTATAAAGACGGTGTCATCGTCATGCAGAGCCCGAGTTTGCTCTACATCGCCGACACCGATGGCGATGGCAAAGGCGACAAACGGGAGCGCCTCCTCACCGGCCTCTGCGCGGCGGACAGCCATCACGAGACCTGCTACCTCAGCTACGACAATGGCGGCGCGATTTACCCGAGCGATGGCGTCTTTCACCGCACGCAGGTCGAGACGCTCTATGGCGTGGTCCGCAACACCAACGGCAGCATTTACCGCTACGATCTGAACGCGAACAAACTCGAGCGCTTCACCACCGATGCTTGCGTGAACCCACACGGAAAAATCTGGGATCGCTGGGGCAATGCCTACTTCACCGATGCCACTGGCAACGTGAACACCTTTGCGGAAGCCTCCTCCTGCTACATCCCGATGGAAGGTCGCGGCAGCGCGAAGCTGAAGGAATTCTGGAAGCGCCCCGCCCGCCCGAGCCCCGGCAACATGATCATCGCCAGCCGCCACTTCCCCGACGACTGGCAAAACAACTTCCTCAACACGAACGTCATCAGCTTCCAGGGCATCTGGCGCGTGCCGCTCATGCAGGATGGCGCTGGCATGAAGGGCGAGGTCAGCAACGAACTCGTCAAAGCCGACCCCGCCGTGTATCCCACCTTCCGCCCGGCATGCATCAGCGTCGGTCCTGATGGCGGTCTGTATTTCTGCGATTGGGCAAACGCCATCATTGGCCACATGCAGCACCATTTGCGCGACCCGAACCGCGACCACGGCCATGGCCGCATCTACAAGCTGACCTATGAAGGCCGCGACTTGCTGAAGGCTCCAAAGATCGACGGCGAGCCGCTGGATAAGCTCTTCGAAGTCTTGAAGGTCTGGGAAGATGTGAATCGCCAGCGTGCGAAGATCGAGATCGCCAAACATCCGCGTGAAGAAGTCGTCGCTGCTGCAAAGCAGTGGCTCGCTGGTTTGGATAAAGCCGACGCTGAGTATGAGCACCACCGCCTCGAAGCATTGTGGGCACTGCAATGGAACGGCATCGTCGATGTCGAACTGCTGAAGTCCGTGCTCGCCTCCCCCGAACCTCGCGCCCGCGCTGCCGCGACTCGTGTACTTTGCTATCAAAAGGACAGCGTGCCCGATGCTCTCGCGTTGCTGAAGAAAGCCGTGAACGATGACGACATGCGCGTCCGCATGCACGGCGTGCGTGCCCTCAGCTTTTATGAGCCAACCGACAAAGCCGAGCAGGCCCTGGAGATCGCCTACGATGTGCTGAAGCATCCCACCGACGACTACATCAAGCACGTCTTTGGCGAATGCCAGAAGGGTCTGCAATCCGTACTGAAGAGCAAGGTGCTGCCGAAAGATCCCGGCGCGCTGGCCGAGTTCATCGCGGGCACCAAGGACAATGATCTGAATGGTCTTCCCGATGTTGAACCCGTCCTCAATGAGAAGCTTACTCGTCCGCGTCTGCAACCTGCGGTGCGGATACAGGCGCTCGATGCCCTGGTGAAACTCAGCGGTAACGAACGCCCATTGGTGATCCTGAATCTGCTCAAGCGTCTCGATGCCAAAGAAGGCTCCGGCAGCACCGCCGACGAGATCGGCAAGATGATCTACACCGACAATCCCGGTGTCGTAACCCGCTACGCACTCGACTTGAAGACACTCGCCAAGGAAGCCAAGACCGCCCAGGTGAAGCGTGCCGCTTTCTCCATGCTCGTCTTCGCAGCCCGCAGCCCCGATGCGATCTGGACCGAGAACCTCAGCGCTGGTGGCCAGCTCAATTACCTCGTCGAATCCATCGCCAACCTCCCCGCCAGTGAGGCCATGCTGAGGACGAAGTTCCAGCCGCACCTCAGCGCCCTGCTGAGTGATGGCAAACTCAACGGCGGTCGCCTCCGCGCCGTGCTCACCGCCCTGCCTTTGATGGGCCCCGACCATGCCGCCGCGAACTTCAAGATCGTGGCCCAGCACCTCATCGAAGGCAAAGAACGCAACACAGCCGCAAAGGCGCTGGTGAAGTTCCCGAAAACCACTTGGGATGCCTCACAGGCCAAGCCGATCACCGACAGCGTGCTGACCTACACCGCCACCGTGAAGCCCGCGGATCGCAGCAAGCCCGAGTATGTCGAAGTCATCGCCGTCGCCAAAGAGATGGCCGCCCTCCAGGGCGATGCCGCCAAGGCCATTCTCGACCAGATCCGTGCAGTTAGCGTCGATGTCTTCATCGTCCACACCGTCCATGAGCAGCTCCGCTATGACACCACGAAGATCGAAGTGAAGGCCGGGAAGCAGTTCGAAGTCATGTTTGAGAACGACGACGGCATGCCGCACAATTTTGTGATTGTTCCACCCGGCAAGCATCTGGAGATCGGTAATGCCGCCATGACCATGACGCCCGACAAGCTCGATAAACAAGGCCGCGCTTTCCTACCCGCCAAGTTTGAAAAGGAGATCCTCGCCGCCACCAAGCTTCTCGAACCCGGCCAGAAAGAGACGATCAAAATGCGCGCCCCAGGTCAGCCCGGCGAATACGAGTTCGTCTGCACCTTCCCCGGCCACGCCATCATCATGTGGGGCACATTGAGCGTGACGAAGTGAAGCATTCCAACGGCTGCTACTTTAAGCTACTTATAACCTCCAATGAACGCCATTGCCGGGGCCCTATTATATGCAGTCACCTAGCGTAATGAGTGCAAATCTTCGCGAAGCGTCATGGAGTTCGCGATTTCGCATGTCGCCACTATCTGCCTGCTTTCAGGCCTAAGCCGAAAGTCACCGCTCCTCAACCCAACGGGGGGCTGGGTAACTGCCGAGGACTTTGACGGTGGAGCCGAGCTGGGTGAGCTCCTGGATGACTTCCTTCATGGTGGCATCCTCGTGGTGGCCGCTGATTTCGAGGAAGAAGCGGGCCTGGGTGCCGGTGGTGTCGTCGAGCACGGGGCGGTTTTCGATCTGGCGGACGTTGACGTTGCGGGTGGCGAAGACTTTGAGGACTTCCAGCAGGGCACCGACGCGGTCTTTGGCGTGGACGACAAGCATGGTGTTGTCATTGCCGCTGGGGTCGCCACTGCGTCGGCCGAGGATGATGAATCGGGCACGGCTGGAGACTTCGCTGGGGCTGGCGGCGATGACTTTGAGCTCGTGGAGCTCGGCTCCCAAAGGTGTGCCGAGGGCGGCGACGCCCTTTTCCGTCTCGGCATGAGTGGCGGCGAGGCTGGAGGAGGCGCTCTCGATGAGCTTCACGCCAGGGAATCGTTGCGCCAGCCAGGCACGGCAGGGGGCGAGCATCTGCGGGTGGCCGTAGATGGCGGAGGGCGGGGAGTCATCGTCCTGGGCCATGACGATGGTTTCGACCTTCCATAGGATCTCGGCATAGATCTGGAGCTGGGCATCGACGAGGTGATCCAACGTGTGATGGACGGCCCCCTCGGTGCTGTGCTCGATGGGGAGCACGGCGTAATCGACCTCGCGTGAGGCGACACGGGCGAAGGCGCCCTCAATGGCGGCTTCGGCGATGTATTCGACGCTGTTGCCGAACTTGTGGACGGCGACCTGATGGGTCCAGGAGCCTGCGGGGCCGAGGTAGGCGATCTTGAGGCTGTCCTCCAGGGCGAGAGCGGCGCTCATGATCTCGCGGAAGATGGAGCGGATGGCTTTCTCGGTGAGCTTGCCGTGCTGGGCGGTATTGATCTGGCAGAGCTTGCGCAGGAGGGCTTCTTCACGACCGGGGACGTAGATGTCGAGCCCGTCTTTCTTTTTCACCTCGGCGACTTCGAGGACGAGGTCGGCACGCTGATTGAGCAGGCGGATGAGCTGCTCGTCGATGGCATCGATCTGGACGCGGATGCCGCCAAGTCCCTGGGCGGCCTGCTCGGGTGCGTCTGGAGCTGGGGGCTGATCGGGCATGGAGGAGGGGTTTATTCGGCGGCGGTGGCTTCGCCTGCCTCAGAGGCAGACTCCTCGGCGAAATCGGTCAGCGGCGCTGGCTCCAGGGAAAGCTGGGTCTCACTCGGCGTCGTGACCTGCTCTTCAGGGGCGCTCGGCAGCTTCACGCGGCGGAGTTCCTGGGCGTTGGGCAGTTCGTCGAGATTCTTCACCGCGAAGTGGTCGAGGAAAGCTTCCGTCGTGCCATAAAGGAGCGGTTTGCCAGGAAGTTCGGCGCGGCCTTCGATGCGGATGAGGCCACGCTCGACGAGTGTCTGAACCATCGTATCCACACTGACGCCGCGAACGGCCTCGATGCCGGCTTTGGTGATGGGCTGGCGGTAGGCGATGATTGCCAAAGTCTCCAACGCGGGCAGGCTGAGGCGTTGGA
>JBILPY010000021.1:0-20663 GCA_044373575.1 Prosthecobacter sp.
TCTCAGGATGCAACAAACCGGTGTCAGTCAGTATGACACCATCTTTAGAGACATAGCATCCGACGCCGCTCGCGAGCTGCGAACCATAGGAATCCCACACGCGCAGACCGACGATGGAGGAGACGATTTTCACGCCCAGGTTCCGCAGGCGGAGTTCGTCAGGAGTCAGTGGGCGGTCTGTCGTTCCAGCGGGTGGCTTTTCACCAGGAAGGTAAGGCGCGATGGGCGGGAGGAGATCAGGGCTTGGTTCGTCTGCCATCGGCAACTCCTTCGGCCCGCCCTGGAAAAGGAGCAGCGGGTTCTCGTAGTTGTTCACGTCCACCGGAAAGCCGACATTGGCTGGTAGGGCAGGTTCATCAGCCGGTGGCTCTGTGATGGGATCTGTCAGAGGTGGCGGCACCGTCAGTTTAGGTGCGCCTTCCTGAGCTGAGATCAGAACAGGCAGGAGAAAAAGGGACAGCAGGCTGAGCAGTCGCATGGCGTGCCTCAATGTGACCATCATGTGACAAAGCGCGGCCGCTTCCGTGTGACGAATTCTTCACATCGAACGCATTTCTAGAGCGCAGAGCGCACGCTAAACAAGATGAGGTCCGTCATTTCTCATGCGCACGTTATTCCTCATCCCCCTTATCCTTTCAGCCACTGCTGTGTGCGCGGCTGACTTGGAGCTCAAGTCGCTCGGCGATGCCGCTGAAGGTCAGACAGCGAAGCGCAAGTATGGCCCCTACGTCGGTGTGTCCTTCGGCGAGACCATGAGTCAAAGCGGGTCTCTGCGTGGCGGTGGCTCCATCGAGGATGCGGACGGCGCTGCCATCTTCAGCATCGAAGTCGGCAAGAGCTGGAAGATGAAGAAACTGCCCATCATGACCTCGCTGGATCTCGAGGGGACCTTCATGTCCACCACACTGACGGGTGACGCGGTGGAAGCCGACATGAACTCGCTCTTCTTCAATCTGAACGGGACGATTGGTCTAGACCTGTATCGCTACCGCGCACGCATCGGCAAATTCGCTGCTGGTTTCCGCCCCTACATTGGCGGCGGCTTTGGTGGTGGCCAGGTCTGGTTCCGCAATGCCAGCAGCACGGACCCGACGCAGAGCCCGTTCAGCATCGATGAATTCATCAACTCTTGGAACTGGTATGCCGGTCTCGAATGGACATGGAAGGATCAATACTCCGTCTTCGCTGAATACCGCGACTTCCACTTTGGTGACATGGATGACCTGACCGGCTACAGCGCCGACGGTTACCTCGTCGGCTTCCGCTATCGCTACTGATCAATCTCTCCTCCCGACCATGTACAAACCTGCCTGCTTTATCATCGCCGCGCTGGCGCTCGTCAGTTGCAAGACCGTCTCCACCGAGCGTGTCACCTTTCCAAACACGCCCGTCGCCTACCAGCTCGTGAGTGACATGGTGGACGAAGAGACGCTGGAGCACACCGTGAAATTCCGCAACGTCGGCACGAGCATCATCAGCTTCGACTACACCATCTCGGATGAACCCGGCGTTCCGCACACGGATGCTGAAGGACCAAACAGCGGAGTGATTGAAAACCTCTATCCAGGCGCTGAAGCCAGCGTGAAGAACCCCATTCAGGATGAAGACGGAGTGTATGTCGTGCTCGGCAAGGTGGTCCATGGCCGTAAAGCAGCGGATGAAATCACGCGTGTCTTCAAGCCGAACGCAGCAAAAACTGCTGCTGCTGCAAGTGCTGCAAGTGCTGTGAGTGCCGTCGGCGCGCTGCCCCTTCTAGAGCCGGTGACAGCTCCGTGATCATGTCTCAGAAGTTGCCATCTTCATTATCGCTCAGCCCTGGTTTACTGGGGCTGTTTGCTTTGCTGATGATCACCACGATGGCAGCAGCGGTGGAGGATGAGAATGCCGTGCGTCTTTACCAGCGTGGTATGAGACTCATCACCGAAGGTGAACACGAGGAGGCGTTGGAGCGCTTCAACACAATCGCCACCAAGTATCGTCGGAGTGAAACGTGCGCACTGGCGCTATGGGAGATTTATCGAATTCAGGAGCACCTTGGTGAAGACATGCCAGCCTTTGAGGCGCTGAACCGTCTCGCCACCGAACAGCCGGGGCACTTTGCCAAAGCGCATGAAGGGCAACTGCGCATCGCACTCCGGCTCATGGGGCGAGGCAAGGACACACGCCGGACTTTGGAAGTGCCACGTCCATCGCAGTCAGTCGCTCCCGAGGTTCTGGCGGAGATGCTGCGCGTCATCATCAAGAACGGCCCGCAGAGCGAGGTTGGCATCCAGGCGCACTACTACCTCGCGCTTACACTGGAGAAGGCGGGCGAGAAACGCGAAGCCATCGCCATGCATGAAGATTTTGCGGAGAACTTTCCGAAGCACGAACTGGCGGATGATGCCGCCTATCAATGTGCCTACATCGCCTACAAGGACTGGAAGACGATGCGCGGTGACAGCCCACATCAGCGGGAAGCCGCTGCTGTGTCGCTTGCATGGTTCATCACCCGATTTCCTGGAAGTGACAAAGGCGCCCAGGCCCGGTCTTGTCTCGGGGAAGTACGTCTGGCCGAGCGGCGTGAGTTGATGAGCCTCGCCCGCTACTACGAAGGTCGGGGCAATGCTAAAGCAGCGGATATCTATTACCGTCAGCTGGGAGAAAAGTTCCCCGAGCTCACTGCTGCGGATGAAGATCTCCGCGTGAGGTTGATGCGTGCCACAGGTGATTCCACCAAGGAGCAGGTGGGCCCGATCAAGGCGGAGTGAGATATGTCACACATGCCAGGGGTGGCCATGTGACGAAAATGTTTCCATGTCTCGCGAGGTGTCACAGGAGAGAGTTGGTTAGCGTGACGAAAGTGTTGCCGTGGAGGTTTTGGCGGGAGGCAGGTTGTGGGTTTGTATCGAGACAGGCGCACCAGAACTGGTGCTTTCCACTGTTTCCCTCAAACCCACCATGATCCTGAACATCAAATCCCCACTCGCATGGCTGACCATGCTCGCACTCAGTTCTGGCGCGCTATACAGCCAGGAGAATCTGCTTCCCGTGAGCCGCACATCCGCACTTCTCACGACAAGTTTGCCCAAAGGCAAGACAACGCTTCTGGCTCTGCCAACGGTGACTGTCGTGGCCTCAGGAACTGTCTCCGCTGTTAGTGGTAATGATCTCACTCTGACTTCTTCACCCGCTGTTCTGCCAGCCTTGGCCGGTCCTCACGCCATCAAGATAACCAGCCGCGTGGATCAAAGTGGTTCGGGTTCCAATGCCCCTGCTGGAACGAGCGCCAACGCCTACGGGCTCTCCGCGAAGATCACGAACGCGGCAGGTCAGGTGGTGACAGCCGCTCTCACGGCTGCCCCGAATGTTGGAGATGAGTTCGTCATCTATCCGATCTCCACGCTCTCTTCGATCTTTGGTGCCACGAATTCTGCGGGGCTGACTCCGGGCGCGAACTCTGCGGAGGCGGACATCGTTTATCTTGGCAGTGGAGGAACGCTGGTGGGATACTTTTACAACAGCGCCGACAGTCACTGGCGCCTCGCCAGCGATCCTTCGGGCGCAAATCAAGATACCGCTGAGATCGCCCCAGGCGCAGCGGTCATGGCGTTGCGTCGGAGCACCGGTTCGGGAGTGGACCCTGTCAGCTTGCCAATGAGTGGCAGCGTCCTTCCTGGCAAGCAGATCACTTCTGTCTCAGCAGGTTTCCAGGTCGTAAACAATCCCTTCACAGTCGGCACCACGCTGGCAGCGAGCGGACTGCATAACCAGATTAACGGCGGCACTTCGGCGGCTGGAGCTGACCTGCTCTACCTCGAAGACGCAGGTGTATTGACTGCCTACTACTACAAGGTCGGCGGCCTCGGCGGCAGCGGTTGGAGAACACCGGCAGACGGTGTCACAAACCAGGGCGGAGTCGTCATCGCGCCAGGGAAAGCCATCCTTTTTAAAGAACAGGCAGGAGCCGTCGGCTTCGCCTTCCAGGAGCCCTTTGCTGAATAACACAAGCAGTCACGCCTTCACCTCATTCCCTCACTTTCATCATGAAAAAAATACTTCTCTCTGCGCTGATACTGCTCGCCGGATTCGGCAGCAGTGCTCAAGCCGCGAATCTCTACGCGAGCAATCTGGGCAACGGCCTCACCCTAGTCGGTGGCACCACGGCCATCACCTCTGGCTCTGTGCGCTTCGGCGTGTTCCCTGCAGGCTATGATTTCTCCGCCAATGCGGAAAACTTCACCGCTCTGGACACTGCCTTCATCGAAGTGGCTTCCTACAATGGGGCCATCAACACCAGCAGCACGAATGGCTTCTTCCAGCTCGCACTCAGCTATGTGACAAGCGGAAGCTTCGAAGGTCGCGCCTATGACTCCACTCCTGGCAGCACTGCAGACACCAGCAGCACGGATGTTGCTGGTGAAAAGGTGTACATCTGGATTCAGAACAACGTCACCCCATCCGCCGCCACAGAGCAGGCCATCTTCTCCACAAATCAACGCTGGGTGGATGCCGACGAAGTCATCCAAGACACCTTCACCTCGCCTGATAGCGGCACGACTGGCCTGGCCGCCCACCTCGGCCAACTCGCTGTCGGAGCCGACATCGGTGCTGGCGCAGGCTCTCACATCAATGGTGGTGCCACAGAGATCGTCTCCAATGTCGTCGCCACACGTGCGCCAGCCACTGGCACGGTGCTAGTCGGGGCATCTGTGACATTCAGCTATACCGCGGATGGCACCACGCCGTTCACCCAGAAGTGGTTCAAGACGGGCAGCGCCACCGAGTTGGGCTCAGGTGCCACACTGAATCTGCCAAGTGCGCAGCTCACCGATGATGGCACTTACTTCGTCGTCGTGACGAATGGCGCAGGCGATTCCACCTCCAACACAGTGGCGCTTGATGTCATCACGGCTCTACCAGCCTTCGACGATCATCCTGACGCGATCGCTGGCAAAGTCGGCAGCAATATCAGCCTCTCCGTCGTTGCCAAAGGCCAGGCACCTCTGACCTACCGCTGGCTCAAAGGCACCACCCCCGTTCCAGGAGCCACTCGTGCGGATCTGACCCTCCACGGCGTGTCTCTCGCCGATGCTGGCCTCTACCGTTGCGAAGTGAGCAATGTCATCGCAGGCAAAGCGAACAAAGTGCTGAGTAATCAGGCGCTCGTCACCATCGTCCAAGACAACACACCAGCGGCGCGCGTTGTCGTGCGTGAAAGCACCAGCGGCTCTGCAACTCTGACACTGGCCTACGCTGAGACCGGAGCCACCTTGAACAAGGCTACTCTCCAATGGAAAAAAGATGGTCAGGTTATCGATGGTGCCACCACGAAGACTCTGAAGATCAGCCCACTTGCCGCCTCTGCCGCACCTGTTCTTTACACCTGTGAAGTGCAGGCAGTCGGGGTGGCCAGTCCTATCATTGGCGCCTCCACGGAAGTGATCGTCATCAATCTAGGGCCTCTCATCACCAGCCCGCTTGCTTTGAACATGCCAGACGGCCAGGTCGGTGAACCTTACTTCTTCCAGGTTCCCGTCGATGGCACGCTGACCCGCACTCCTGCTACTTTCGCAGCGGCTGGCCTGCCCAAAGGGTTGGTCATCAACAAGCTTACGGGTGAGATTACCGGAAGGCCGCAGGCCATCACCCCAGTTGGCAAGCCCGCCAAGATCACCATCACTGTCGCCAACGGCGTCATGCCCAATGCAGTCGCCACTGACAGCATTGCCATCACCGGCATTACTCCTGACCTTGCAGGTCTCTGGGTCGGCCCCATCGAGCGTGACATCCTCAGTGACAACCTCGGCGGACGCTTGGAAATGACTGTCGCAGCCACTGGAGTCGTTTCTGGAAAAATCTTCCTCGGCACTCTTGTCCACAGCTTTGCAGGTGGTCTTGAATCCGGCATCGACGACAGCGCTACGGGCAGCTTTACCATCAAGCGGCTCATCTCCCAGGCACCCCTCACCGTCACCTTCACTCTGGCGGGTAACGAGCTATCCCTCGGAGACATCACTGATGGCGACAACAGGCTGAGCTTTGAAGGCTGGCGTAATAAGTGGCTCGCGAATCCTCCTGCGGCGAACGCCACCGACTACATCGCTCGCTACAACATGATGCTCGAACTCAATGATGGCGAACTCCTCGGCGATCTCGACGTCCCACAGGGGAAAAGCTTTGCCAGCTTCAGCGTCGCTAAAGACGGCAAGCTCACCTTCGTCGGCAAACTTGCGGATGGTGAGGCGATTACAGGCGGCACTTTCGTCGGCCCCACCGGTCAGGTTTTCATGTTCCAGACGCTCTACAAGACCCTGCTCAAAGGCTCCCTGCTGGGCAAGCTGAACATCGATGCTGACACAAACTTCATCGACGGCGATGCCGATTGGTCCCGCCCGGCCAACTACTTCAAGAACACCCTCTATGCGGATGGCTTCGATGCGATCTCCCTCGGCATTGACGGCGGAGCCTACACGAGACCTGACGACACGAAAGTGGTGCTGAACATCGACAGCGGGACCAACAACGCCCTGGTCGAGATCACCGACGGGAACCTCGAAGATCCAGAAGATGTAGGTGATGACCTCATCGAGACAGCCTCCATCACCACCGGCAGCAAAATAACCGTGGGTAATGACAATGAACTCACCATCAAGATGACAGCAGTGCCTGCCACAGGTGTTCTGGGTGGCACGCTCGTCCCAGGCGCGAAGAGCGAGAAGCTCGAAGGCCTCATCGTCCCGATCCAGGGAGTGCTGACCGGCGTCGGATTCTACCTTGTGAACGACACAACCCTGCTCAAACGCCTCTCCGGAGCCTTTACCCTCAAGGATAATTGATTGATCCGCAGGCACTCTTTGAAACCAAACAACCATTGAGACCCAGATTTATGAAACCCATCTGTTCCAAATTCCTTACCCTTGCTGGCGCAGCCGCCCTCTTCGGCAGCAGCGCTCAAGCGGACATCATCGAAGTGAATACCAACATCACTTCAGACGCCCGCTGGACACGCGACAACGTGTACGTCCTCACAAAGATCGTTTACGTCATTCCTCCAGCCAAGCTCACGGTTGAGCCTGGCACAATCATCCGCGGTGCGGATGAATCTGCTCCGCAGGCCTTTGACCCAGGCACTCTCGTCATTGCGCGTGGTGCCAAGCTCATTGGCAATGCCACGGTGGATGATCCCATCATCTACACCTCCATTGACGATCCGTATGTTCCCGGAGCAGCCAAAACCATCCCAACTACGGTTCGCGGTGCTGCCGTCTCTGTCGTCCGAAACTACTCCCCGGACGGTCCTGAGTTCGACAACGCCTTTGCTTACACCAAGCTCAGCGGCGGCCTCGTACTCCTTGGGCGCTCCCCCATCGGTTACGATGGTGATGGTGATGCCTCCGTCATGCAGTGGGCCAGCGGCTTCAATGAAGTCGTGGGTGATGAAACACTCTTTGAACCCACGGGCGCTTCCTCCGTCAGCGGCCTGACCGGCGGAAATGGTACTGGCTTCGCAGTCATCGAAGGTCTGGCTCTCACCCAGATCACCATCCCGACAGCCTTTGATCCCGATGGCAGCACCGGCATCCCAGGGGCAGACAACTTCCTCGATCCTGATGGTCCAACCGGCCCTCTCCCTGCGGTCGCAAATGCAGGCGCCTCCACCACCTTCCGCCCCGGCGTTTATGGCGGTGTGGACCTCAATGACAGCACCGGCGTCATTCGTTTCTGGTCCCACCGCTACGGTGGCTTCAACATCAACGCCAACAATGAGATCAATGGCGTGACGATGGGTGGCCTCGGACGCGGCACCGTGATGGAATGGCAGGAAGTTTGCCAGAACGCAGATGATGGCTTCGAGTGGTTCGGCGGGTTCAATGACGGCAAGTATCTCTTCTCCGTGCTCAATGGTGATGATGCCTTCGACGCTGACCAGGGCTTCCAAGGCCGCCTCCAACATCTCTTCGGCATCAATGACAACGAGAACTACATCCGCAGCGGCTATGCCAATGGAGCCATCGGACGCAGCACCACGGTCAGTGCCTCTGACAAGCTCTTCGAGTGGGATGGGTCCGAGCCGAACAATGCCGGTGTCACACCGAATACCAACTCCACCATCGTCAACTGGACGGTTATCGGCAGCGGTGCCAACGGCCAGAGCGGAGACCACGGCATCAACATCAAAGTGTTTGCGGATGGCCTTTGGACCCGTGGCATCATGGAAGATATCAAGGCTACGACCATCCTCGTCGCCAACAGCTCCCCTGGTGATGTGACCGACAGCCTCTTCTTCAATGCCGTTGCATCCACCACCGTCGGTGCTGGCAACAACGTCGCCACCTTCACCGCCGCTTCCGGCAGCCAGCTTCGCGCTCGAGGCCATGCCACCAAAAATGGTCTCGATCCCCGCATGACCGCCGACTCGGACATCAACAGCATTTCCCGTGACGTCAGCGCAGCTGCCTATGCTCCTCTGGAAAACCCACCGGTGTTCTTCACCCCTGTGAGTTTCCGTGGTGCCATGCGTGACAACAACTGGCTCTTCGGCTGGAGCTGGACTCATGCCGTCGATCTCATGCCCACCACCAATGTGGACCGCCCCGCTGTCACACTCTCCACCGCCACCGTCAGTTCCGTTCAACGCGTGCTTGTCAGTTTCGCCGCTGACACCGATGAAACCGCTGGCTCGGACAAGGTGGTCTATGTCGTCGAACGCTCCACCAATGGTAAGATCTGGACGCCAGTCGTCGCCATCCAGGATGGTGCGACCGGAGATCTAAATGCCACTGCCGGACAGATCCAGGTGCGTGACAACGCCTACACTTACAACGGCAGCATCGTCCACTACCGAGTGATCCCGCAGTAAGCCACTGTACTTCGTTTCTGAGAGGGCAGCCAGAGATGGCTGCCCTTTCTTTGTGTATGGGATGAATGCCCGCGCTGCCTCTGTGACAGCTTCGGCACCTTCTCTCGCACAAGCCTCGTTTTCCACCTCCAGTGTGTCCTTTTCGTCACCTGAAACACCTTTGTTTTTGAGGCCTCATTGCCATGTCTGCAAGCCGTTTCACAGACCGCTTGGCGGACTGAAATGTGTCTCCACGATGACTCCTTTTTCCAGCGTCTTTAGCGTTTCCTGTTTAGGCCTGCTGCTTTTTAGCAGCACCAGCCAAGTGTCTGCCAGTGACACTCAGACCCTCGTCGATGCGCTCGTCGCCGACTCTCAGAAGCATCAGGAAAAACGCCCTGTTGATCCCGCCGATCCGATCTACCAGGCTGAACTTCATGCGTCTCTCCTCGCTTCGGACGTCGAATCCTACTGCGTTCAGCTTCGCCGCATCGCCCATCTTTATGCCGAAAGAGGGCAGTGGGGAAACGCCCTCGCCGTGACCCGGAAGTGCGTTCAGCTCGGCCATCCTGTTCCGCTGGCCGACCTCACCGTCATCAGCTTTCAGAATGCTAGGAAAGTCGAAGCATCAGCTTTCATGGATGAAGCGCTCCGCAGTCTCTCGCAGGCCACCGGACGTGAACGCGAAGAAATGAAGCGCGAGTGCGCCATCGCCCTGCATCATCTCGGACGTCACACGGAAGCTGATGCACTGACCACTGAGCTACAGCAGCAGGATCGCTACGAAGTCATCATCCACAGCATCCCGCTGCGGCATGCTGCCCTCCGAGATCCTGAGGTCGAAATCTCCGAACTAAAAAGGCAGCAGGCCAGTCCTTCGGAATCTGCCAGGGTCGCCATCGCTCTTGCCCGCGAGCATCTCTCCAGTCAGCAAGGGAAGCCTGCGGCAGAAAAGCTCCTTACCTTTGCGGGAGAGCAGGCCTCCAACAAACTCCGCCCAGATGCCCAGCCGCAACTCATTGAAATTGCCCGCCTTGCCCGGAAGCATGGACTTAGAGAGATCGAGCAACGCGCTGAAGGAGTGTTTCTCAAAATGAGCCGCGCTCATGCTGCAGAAGCTGACTGGAAGCCCATGCATCTCGCCCTCTCTGCGGAGTGGTTTGCGGAAAAGGGAGAGACCGTACAAGCGGAGGCCATTGCTGCCGAGGCGGAAGCCGCTGTCGGCAAAGTCTTCGTTCTCGAAGCGCCTGCCGCACTTCTGAAACTCGCCGCATTGCATCACCGGCTGGGTCATGCCGTGGAGAGCACCGCCCTTGTCGTGAAAGCCGCGCGGGCCGGACTTTCCTACCCACATCCGCGTGCTCGTGGTCTGGCTGCAACGGAGGTCTGTCTCTTCTTTGCCAATGCTAAAGCCACTATCCCCGATGAAGTGACTCGGCTCCTCACGGCCATTCGGGAGGCGCATCAAGACTGACTTCAAGCATGACCCGGTTTTGTCATTGGTGGCTTCTGTCCCTTTACCTCTGCCTCAGCCTGACGCTGTCAGTCCAGGCGCAATCTGGAAACGGCGCACTTCGCGGCTCCGTGCAGGATGCTGACTTCGCCGTGCCTGTGGCCGGTGCCAGTGTCGTCGTCGAAGGCACAAACTTCAGCGGCACCACAAAAGAAGACGGCAGCTTCTTCATCAATGATCTCCCACCTGGCCAGTATGCCGTGCTCATTAGCAAGGAAGGCTTTATCCGAGAGCGCCGATCAGATCTTATCGTCAATGCAGGTTCCGTTCGCGAAGTCGATCTCCAGATGACTGCCGAGGTTGTGGAGCTAGATGAATTTGTCGTCTCCCAGGAAGAGATCGTGGACACCTCCAGTGTGGCCACCGACATCAGCATCCGCACGGAACTGAAGTCCTTCACCGATGTGCTCGGTCAGGCCTTCATTTCCCAAACCGGTGCCACGGATGCCGCCAAGCTTCTCGCCAAAAGCACAGGCGTAAACGTCGCCGAAGGTCGCTTCGTCATCGTTCGCGGATTGGCAGATCGCTACAACAGTGTCACGCTCAACGGCCTTCGCATTCCCAGTTCGGACCCAGATCGGCGAGCCGTGGCACTGGATCTTTTTCCCAGCACGATCATTCAGGACATCCGCACGAGTAAGACCTTCCTTCCCGACCAGCCCGGTGAAGGCACGGGAGCTAGCATCGACATTCAAACCAAGTCTGTGCCCGACCAGGACTTCGTGAAGTATAAAATCGGCACAGGCTACAACTCTCAGGCCACCGGCAACTCACGCTTCCTCTCCTACGATGGCGGCGGCACCGGCATGTTTGGTACTCTGGATGAGCGCCGCCTGCCCACCTTCATCCGCAACAACGACCTCGAACGCTATCAAGCCTCCGTGACCCCCACGCTTGCAGACCGTCAGGAGCGCCAGCGCGTGAATGACACCCTTAGCAAGGAGATGGGCACGAAGGAGAAAGACGCACCGATGGATTTCTCCATCGAGGCTGCCATGGGCCACCGCACCGAATTCATGGGTGCACCCGCAGGCATCACCGTCGCATTTGATTACTCAAAGAAGTTCAACTATTCCGATCGTGACCGCATCGGTCGCTACACCTTTGCCCTCGGCGGCACCGGAGGTGTCGCTCGTGGTCTCGTCGAAGACATCCGACGTGATGCCGTCATCCGCATCGGTCAGGAAACCATGCGCGCAGGCTTGCTCGTCGCGGCAGGCATCCAGCCGGATGAGAATAATGAACTTACTTTCACTTACTTCATGAACCGCGTGGCTGAGGATCGCGCATCACTTCAGTTCGGTGCCGATCCTGATCAAAACCCAGGCATCCTCGACTACCGTGAATCGCTCCTCTATACCCAGCGCGAGGTCCGCACACTGCAACTCGAAGGCAAACATGAACTCGAAGGCTACAGTCGTGACCTCACGGTGAATTGGGCTCTGAGCTACAACAACTCCTACCAGCTCGAGCCCGATTCACGCTTCGTGAACACACGCTACGACACGGCGGATGGCTCCTACCTCTTCCCCTCGGTGGTTTCCAATCCACCCTTCCAGCGCTTTTGGCGCGAGCTTTACGATCAGAGCTACACGGCACGCCTCGATCTTGAGACTGATTTGATGGGACGTGAGGGTGAAGAAGGCCCGCATCTCAAAGTCAAAACAGGCGGTTTGCTCGATTACTCAGACCGCAGCTATCGTGGAGACAGCTTCGCCTATGAACCCGGCGCTCAAAACGCCGCTGGCTTTGGCAATTCGGGCAATCCGAGTTCGAAACAACGCGGTAATCCAGGCCTCATCGACCCGAATGAAACCTGGGGAGACGTCTTCCTTTTTGGCAACACGCCCGTGGACGATCCTGTCGGCGGTCTTGCCCCCTTCCGCAGGCTTCATTTGTTCCGACAAAATGACGCCGAAGAATACCGTGCCTCTCAAATGATCGCTGCGGGCTATGCCATGTTCAGTCTCGATGTCACTTCCGACTTGAACATCATCTTCGGAGCTCGTGTGGAAAGTACTGACATGAAGGTTCAGGCATCTCCCATCTGGATTTACTCCGAAGAGGCCGTCTGGCTGGAGTTCCTCAATGACGCGCAGCGTGCCGACATCGACCTCGTGGACACAATCCGTACCGCCGCCACACCACTCGGACCCAGCGCGACGCCAGCCCAGATCGCAGCCCAACTTGCCGCACGCAACGACTCACGAGTCACCGCCCTGAGTCGGGCACGCATCCAGGAAACCAACGTGCTACCCGCACTCAGCGTGAACTGGGACATCACAGAAAATCAGCGCCTCCGCACAGCCATCTCCAACACCATCGCCCGGCCCTCCTTTAAAGAGATCGCGCCCGTGGCCTTCCAGAATGTCGAAACGGGTGACTTCTTTTACGGTAACGAAGAACTACAGATGTCCAACATCACCAACTACGACATGCGTTGGGAATATTTGCCGACACCCGACAGCATCATCGGTGCCTCCTTCTTCGGTAAGACCATCGACAACCCGATCGAGATCGAGATCCGCAACCAAATCACCCAGTATATCAATGTCGAAAAAGCCGTCGTTTACGGGATCGAACTCGAATACCAGCGGAACTTCGGCTTCCTGACTGACGAACTGAAGTACTTCAACCTGGGCATCAACTGGTCCTACATCAAATCCAAGGCAACGCGCAAACAGTTCGGCGGAGATGACAGCGACTATGGCCCCACACGCCGTCTGCAAGGCCAGCCCGACTACATCTTCAACGCCAACCTCACTTACGAGCATCCCGATCAGCCTCTCTCTGGTGGTATCTTCCTCAATGTCACCGGCCCACAGTTAGCCTTCGTCTCTGGCCAGATCCAGGACCCGGATGTCTTTACCGAGCCTTACACCACGCTCGATCTCGGCCTCAGCTACAAGCTCAGCAAATACGCGAAGCTCACCCTCCGCGCTCAGAACCTTCTGAATGAAGAGCAGGTGCGCTATTACAATAACCCCCAGCGCCCCATCCACTCCGTCCGCGCTCCGGGCATCAATTACTCGTTCAGTCTGAACCTCAGTTGGTGACGACTTTGTCATGCGTGGGCGGAACTGTTCCAGCCTCTGCAACATTTTCGTCACCCAACAGGAGATGCGGCAGTGCCTCGAAGAAGGCAGCGTTGCAATCTAGCCACCTTCCCCTTTGCTTCTGGTGAAACTGTCCTCCTCACTTTTTCTGCTCGTCTTCCCTGTCAGCTTCTCGCTCACGGCGCAGGAGTCACAGCCTGCTCCCCAGGGGCAGTCGCCCGCTTCTGCTGCTGCCACCGCCATGGATGAGACCCGCGGTCTCCTCCAGCAATGGGCGGCAACTCAGCGCATGATCTCCACGGAGCGCACTGAATGGGAAACAGGCAAAGCCATGCTCGAAGGCCGCATCCAGCTCTTGAAGATTTCCATCGAGGAAACAGAAAAGAAGATCGCCGAAGCCAAAGTGAAGCTTGCTGACGTGAAGATGCGCACTGCCGGAGCGGAAGCTGAAAAAGCACAGATCAAAGAAGCCTCGGACGCTCTGATCGCAACGGCACCTGAACTCGAAAAAGGAGTCGCGGCGCTTTTTGCCCGTGTCCCCGGCATCGTGCAGGAAAAAGTGCGGGTGCTGCATGACCGTATCCCCAAGGCAGGGGCGGAAGTGAAAAATATCACCGCAGCCGAGCGCTTCCAGAACGTGCTCGGCATCCTCAACGAGCTGAACAAAGCCAATAACGAACTCAACTCCATCCCTGAGATTCACGATCTCGGCAACGGCAAGAAGGCCGAAGTCAAGGTGGTCTATGTCGGTCTCGGACAGGGCTACTTTGTAAATTCCAATGGTGATATCGGCGGTCTCGGCCTGCCTTCAGATCAAGGCTGGAAGTGGACCATTGATCCAGCCATTGCGCCGAAGATGCGCGAACTCGTCGAAGTCATGAAAAAGGCCGTGCCGCCAAAACTCGTCGAGCTGCCGGCGCAAATTCAGTGAGAAGCCCACCCAGAAAACTAATGAACGCCATGCGCCCTCTCATCCTCCTTACCCTGCTCACTGCCAGCGCAGGAGCACAGAACCTCGGCTTCTCCAAAGCCAAAGAATCCGCTGAGGCGGACTTTGATCGCAGCAAAGAAGAGCTCTCCAAGGTACAGACCACAATCTCGAAAGAGAAGGAACCCCTGAACCGTGAACTCGCACAGCTTGAAGAAAAGCTCCGCCAACTCCAGGATCAGTACGCACCCATCACACGTGAAGTGGATGCCGCTGAACTGAACTTCTCCAACCTCCAAACGCAGGTCAAACTCGCCAAGGAAGAGAACTCCTACCTCACGAACATCCTCGACGAATACACGAAGGGCTTCGAGTCCAAGGTCCACGTTAGCGAGATGCAGCTCTACCGCGCAGATCTCGACAAAGCCAAGATGGCTTCCGAGAACGACACGACACCACTGAGGGATCGCTTCATGACGCAGGTCGGTCTGCTGCGTGCCTCCATTTCGCGCCTCGGCGAGATCATCGGCGGCACCATCTTTGCAGGCAAGGCGGTCGATTCACAGGGCTTCGTGCTCGATGGCAAATTCGCCCTCGTCGGCCCCATGGCACTGTTTTCTACCATCGACGGCAAGTCCGCTGGCATCGCCATGCCACAGGTCGGCAGCACCATGCCGATCGTCCGCAGCATCACGCCAGAGATCAATCAGGCCATCAGCGTGCTCGCCAACACGGGCAAAGGTTTGCTGCCACTCGATGGCTCCCTCGGTGCTGCCATCAAAGATTTCGTGCAGAAGCACAGCCTGCTGGATACCTACAAACACGGTGGCCCGATCATGCATCCGCTGTTGCTCGTGAGCATTCTCGTCTTCGGCACTGCCATTGAGCGTATCTTCTTCATCCTTCGTGAGAAGAAGCGCCGCAAGCCACGCGATGTCCTTGTGCTGCTCGACTCCGTCGAAGCAGGCCAGTTCGACATCGCCATCGCCACTGGCAAGAAGTCGCTCGACTATGTCGCCCGCGCTCTGGCTCACGCGCTGGATCATGTGGAGACAAACATCTCGGATGCACTCGGCCTCTCTGCCTCCATGGAGATCAAGCGCTTCAAACGCGGCTTCTTCGTGCTCGATACCGGCATGACCATCGCACCGCTGCTCGGACTGCTCGGCACCGTGACCGGGATGATGGCCTCCTTTGCCGCCATTGGCGCTGACATGGGCGCACCCTCGGCCATCACGGGTGGTATTGCTGAAGCCCTCATCGCCACTGCCTTCGGTCTCGTCATCGCCATGACCGGCCTCGTGCCCTTCAACTACCTGAACAACATGGTCGAAGACGCTGAGCACGAACTCGAAGTCGCCGCTTCGAAGCTCGAGCTCATCATCGAGAAGAACAAAAAGCACGAAGAGGAACTCCGCCACCGTCACCGTGTCGCCCTCGCTGCTGAAGAAGGCACGAAGAGCGCCGCGGCTCCCCAGGCCAGCGGATTGAAACCCATCACTGCCTGAGCCTCATGAAATTCCGCAAACGCGCCAAAAAGCACGCCAAGATCGAGGTCGTTCCGCTCATCGACGTCGTATTCTTCCTGCTCGCCACTTTCGTTATGGTCTCCCTCTCCATGACCAAGAATGAAGGCATCAGCGTGAATGTTCCCTCTGCCTCCACCTCAGCGCCGAAGGAAAAAAGCGATGCTCCTCTCACCCTCAGCGTTACTCAGCAGGGCGAGATTTTTTTTAACAAAGAAAAGATCAATGCCGCGCAGCTGCCTATCCGCATGCAGAACGCCAAAGCGGCAAACAAAGATCTCGCTGTCGTCGTAAATGCCGATGGTAAAGCCGAGTATTCCCACATCGTCGCTGTGATCGATGAAGTGAAGCGCGCCGGTGTCACGAAGGTGGCACTCTCGACTGAGCGCAAGTAACTGTCCCCCGTTTCTTCCGTGCCATGAAAAAAGTAGTCCTCGGCGTCATGGCGGCCGTGTTTTTGCACGCGTTCGTCTTTCTCTTCGGTGGCTTCCTCATCCCCAAAGGTGCGGAGGTGGCGGAGAAGCCGGACGTGCTCCAGGACATCGATGTCAGCAAAGAAGACGAGAAGAAGGAGGACGAGGAGCCCAAAGAAAAAGTCGATGAGCCAATCGAGGAGATCAAACAGGACATGTCTGTGATCAAAGATCTCGTCCAGCAAGTGGAGGCACCTCCCGGACCTGCGGCGCTTTCCAATGTGAGCCTCAGTGACCTCGGCGCTGCACTCAATGGTGCGGGTGGTGAAGGTGGGTTAGGTGGGGGAGTCGGCTTTGGCAGCGGCGGTGTGATCGGCGGCACAGGCAGCGGCGCCGGTGGAGGTGGTGGTGAGGACATGATGTCCAGCGGCATGCTCGATACGAAACCCACGCCGACAAACCGCGTGTCTCCCAAGCTTAGTGCTGAAGTGCGCAAGCGCATGAAAGGCAAGGTCGAGGTGCTTATCATCGTCGGCAAAGATGGCGCAGTCACCCGCGCCGAAGTGCTCGCCTCATCAGATCCCGCCGCAAACCAGCCCTGCATTGAAGCCGCACGTGAATGGCGCTTCGAGCCCGGCACTCGGAGCGGCAAGCCCGTGAGCTTCAAACTCAAACTCCCCTTCCGCTTCGATTGAAAACACTCCCGCTGCTCTCCCTGGCCCTGCTCTCACCTTTCGCTCTTCGCGCTGCTACTGCGCCAGCTGCTGAAGAGAAACCCACACCCGGAGCCTATGCTCTGGAGCTTTGGAAAGACCCGAGCTTCGCCAAGTTCTTCCTCGGCACTTACAGCGTGTTCCCAGATGTGGAGCCTCCGTTGAATGATAGTGATCGTGAGATCTTGAATCAACTGCTACCCATGATGAAGCAGCCCGCCGAAGCCGCGGCAGCGCTGGTGAAGTTTATCAAGACTGACACCAACGCCATCTTCGACCTCACGCTCGGCAATCTGTATCTCGAGAGCGGGCAGGCCGATGCAGCCATCATGATGTTTCAGCGTGCGGTTGATAAGTTCCCCTCTTTTCGCCGTGCCTGGCGTGGTCTCGGCATGGCGCAGGTGCGGCAGCAGAAGTGGCTTTCCTCTGTTACCAGCCTTAGTCGCGCCATCGGCCTCGGCGCACAGGATGGACCCACCTACGGACTTTATGGTTACGCCCTGCTTTCGCTCGACCGCGCCGCCAGCGCCGAGAGCGCTTACCGCATGGCTCTCATGTTTCAGCCTGATCTGCTCGACTGGAAGCTTGGCTTGGTCCGTTGCGTTCTGAAGCAGCAAAAGGCAGCAGAAGCGGTGGCTGTCTGCGAAGAGATCATCCGCCAAAACCCTGACCGAACCGAATTTATCAGCCTGCAAAGCGAGGCCTACCTCGCGCTCAAGGAGAACACGAAAGCCGCAGAGAACATCGAGTTCCTCGCACGTCTCGGGCTCGCCAAAGCACCTGACCTACAGCGCCTGGGCGACATTTACCTCGTCGGCAAAGAAACCGGGCTTGCCCTCAGCGCTTACAAGCGTGCATTGGACATGGGAACCTTTGAAGCCACCAAGGTGATTTCGCAGGCGGAGAATCTCTCCATGCAAGGCGGGCTCACCGAGGCTGCCGATCTCATTGCCACAGCTCGCACGGCGAGTGGTGGCAAGCTTGCCAAGGACGAAGAAGCGCGGCTGCTGAAACTCGAAGCCCGTCTCGCCGTCAGCGCTGGCAAAGCAGACGCCTCCGTGCCCATTCTTGAGCGTGTCGTCGAACTCAATCCCCTCGATGGCGGTGCACTCATGTTGCTGGGCCAGCACTACCTCGACAAAAGCGATAACGCCAAGGCTATGAGCTACTTTGAACGTGCCACAAAGATCAAAGAACAAGAAGCTCCGGCAAATCTCCGCCTGGCGCAGATCTATCTTTCCACGAACAAGCTCGCCGAAGCGCTGCCGCTGCTGAAACGCTCGCACGAATTAAAGGCTAGCGACAGCGTCGCCAAACTCATCTCCGACATCGAGCGCTCTCTGCGCAAGGGTGCGAAGTGATCCGATCAGTCGCGGCGCAGCTTCGACAAAAGGCGGAGCATCTCGATGTAGAGCCAGACGACGGTCACGAGGAGTCCGAGAGCGGCCTGCCACTCGAGATACTTTGGGGCGCCATTCTCGACGCCGTTTTCGATGAAGTCGAAGTCGAGAACGAGATTCAGCGCAGCAATGACGACAACGACAAGGCTGAAGCCAATGCCAACCATGCCGCTTTCATGGATGAGCGGGATCTGGATTCCAAAGAAACTGAGGACCATGCTGACGAGATAGACGATGAAGATGCCACCTGTGGCGGCGACGATGCCGAGTTTGAAGTTCTCCGTGGCTTTGATTAGACGTGACTGGTAGGCGAAGAGCAGTGCAAAGAGGATGCCCAGGGTGAGCAGCGCCGCTTGGAGAACGATACCATTGTAGAGTGCCGCATAGCGTGCGGAGATGACCCCGACGAAGACGCCTTCCACCAATCCATAGGCAGGAGCGATGACGGGCGACCAAGTGGGTTTGAAGGATGATGTCAGCACCAGCAGGAAGCCGATAATGCCGCTGCCGAGCATAAGCATGGTGGCTAGGGCGGGATTCGTCTGCACATACTGCCAGCTAGCTCCCGCCGAGATGACCATGAGCATGCTGAGTATGAGGGTCTTATTCACGGCGCCTTGCAGCGTCATCACGGCCCCACCGTGAGCGGCGGGGGCATTGCTAAAGACACGATCATTGAGTGTGGGGTTTGAGGTGCGCATACCCTTAGATTACGATGGGGGTTCGGTGGTGGGAAGCACGAAGTGTGCAGATCAGAGGAGACTTGAGACAGCAGCTTTCTCGACTTCATAGCCTTGATCGACGAGCAAGTTCTCTGACTTTGTCGCGGCGACAGCGAGTTCGTCGCAGCGGTTGTTGCCTGGGTTGGAGGCGTGCCCCTTGACCCAGACGAGCTTCACTTGGTGCTTTGAGAGCAGTTCCAGGATGAGTGCCCAGAGGTCGGCGTTCAGGGCAGGTTGTTTATCAGCCTTTTTCCAGCCGCGCGCCTTCCAGTTTTTGGCCCAGCCTTTTTCGATGCCATCGACAACGTAGCGAGAGTCTGAGTAGAGCGTGACGGAGCAGGGGCGCGTGAGGATTTTGAGTGCGGCGACCACGGCCATGAGTTCCATGCGATTGTTCGTGGTGCGGCGGTAGCCCTGAGCGAGTTCGCGGTTGTGCTTGCCGCTTTGCAGGATCGCCCCGTAACCACCGGGGCCAGGATTACCGGAGCATGCGCCGTCAGTGTAGATGGTGACTTGGGTCATTCGTGAATGACCCCGCCATAGAGCGTCGGCGATGACTCAGCGAATGATTTCCGTCATCTTGAAGCCTGCGCTTTCAGCAAAGAAAAGAAGTTTCGTCGCGCGCTTCCAGTTTAGCGATTGTGGAGGTTTTGAGATGATCACTCAGTGCCATGTCTACCATGCGGTGAAAAGGGGTAGCAAAATGGAGAGCTTCATTTGGGCGTTTGTTTGTAGGACTCACCAAATTATTTACATGTGCCCTATAGAGTGAGGCGGTTTAATGGGAACAAAAAGCCCTGTGAAGATTGCTCTCCACAGGGCTTTCAGTGGCGAATTACTTCACCGTGGTTTGATCTCTAGTGAGATCAGTCGTCTTACTTCTTCTTGGCAGCCTTCTTAGCAGCCTTCTTAGCAGGGGCGGCTTTCTTAGCAGGGGCGGCTTTCTTTGGAGCAGCGGCTTTCTTTGGAGCAGCGGCTTTCTTCGGGGCGGCAGCCTTCTTGGCGGCTTTCTTTGCAGCTTTTTTAGCCATAGTATTGTTTCTGTTGTTGTTGGTTGCTTTGTTGTTTTGTTTTGCCGAGGCGGCAGCAGAACTGCCACCACGGACATTGGTTCCAGCGGCCTTTTCAGAGGCGCGCTTTTCCTCAATCGCAGCCTGTGCAGCAGCAAGGCGGGCGACGGGGACTCGGAAAGGACTGCAGCTCACATAAGAGAGTCCCACCTGGTGGCAGAACTTCACGGAGTCTGGATCACCGCCATGCTCACCGCAGATGCCCAGCTTGATGTCTGGGTTCACACTGCGTCCTTTTTCGATGGCGATCTTGATGAGCTGGCCGACGCCGACAACGTCGAGCGTGGCGAACGGGTTCTTTTTGAAGATCTCGTTCTCGGTGTAAGGCATGAGGAAGGAACCCATGTCGTCACGGCTGATTCCGAGCGCGGTTTGGGTAAGGTCATTCGTGCCAAAGGAGAAGAACTGAGCAGTCTGAGCGATCTCGTCTGCAGTGAGAGCACCACGTGGGACTTCGATCATGGTACCGACCATGTAGTCGATCTTCACCTTTTGCTCGGT
>JBILPY010000252.1:0-6283 GCA_044373575.1 Prosthecobacter sp.
TCAGTGGTCGCCTTGGGCGATGAGATGGCCCATACAATCGAAGCACTGAAAAGGCCGATGATCAGCCCGGCGGCCATCGCGGTGATGGGGCGGGTAATCCAGGTGAAAGGTTTCTTTTCAGACGTGCGGCTAAACCCGCAGCCACTTTGGAAAGCCTCCTGCCGAAAACGATCATGCAGCGCCATTGAGCGGAGCTGCGTGTCGGCGAAGAGCTGGCGCTTGGTTGGATCATCGCGCATCGCGCCTTCGAGCTTGGCGAGTTCATCCGGCGTGAGCACGCCGTCTTGGTAACGCATGGTTTGAGCGAGAAAATCGGTGTCGTTCATGAGGCGAAGTCGGTTTGAAGGCGGGTGCGGATGCAGTCGCCGAGGGTTTTGTGCAGACGGGCGAGCGCTTGATAGACGGTTTCGATCTTGCGGCCCATGATCGCGGCCACGTCGGTGCAGTTGCGTCTTTCAAAGTAGCGCAGGCGCAGCAGCTCGCGGTTGTTCGGCGTGATCTGCGTGATGCAGTGATCCAGCGCCTCCTGCATCGCATCGGTCTTTGAATCATCAGGCCACTCATCGGCGAGCAGAGCCAGCATTTCATCGCTGAGACCAACGTAACGTCCATCCCGCGCCCGTAGTATGTCGATGGCTCGATTTTTCCCGGCGAGCCGTGCCCAGTTCATGAGATGCGCCGTCGTCTCGAAGCTGTCCGCCCGCGCCACCGCCTTCACGCACACCTCCTGAAACACATCCTCCGCCAGATGAAAATCCCGCGTCACGCTGGCAAAGAACGCCGTAAGCGGCAGCCGCTCGGCAAGCAAGGTGGCGGTGATGGATTCGGGGGTGAGCATGAGTCTGCTCAGACTACGAAGGAGCCGGCGCGAACTCGACATCGCGTCACTTCTTCAACGCCTCTTCCAAAAACTTCAGCAGAAGCGGGAAGGCTGGCTCGGGCATCTTGCCATGGTCGAAGCCGTCGAGTTCGTGGAGCGTCGTTTGTTTGTGGCCAGTGAGTTTCATCATGCGCCAGAAATAGGCGCATTCCTCGTAGCGGCCCATGAGCTCTTTTTCGCGGTCGCCGGTGACGAGGAGGATGGGCGGAGCGTTTTTGCGGACGTGAAACAAGGGCGCGAGGTCGTCGATGATGGGCTGCGTTTCCTCGATGCCATGCTCGTCGCGGATGGTGAAGTGGGTGACGACCTGCGGGCTGAGAGGGATGAGGCCGGCGATTTCATCGGCATCCACGCCGTGCTTGCCGAGCCACTGCTTGTCGAGGCCGCACATGAGCGAGAGGTAAGCCCCGGCGCTGTGACCGCTGACAAAGATGCGCTGCGGATCGCCACCGAAGTCGGCGGTGTGCTTGAAGGTCCACGCGATGGCCGCAGCGGCGTCTTCGATGAAGACGGGCGACTTCACACTGGGGCTGAGGAGGTAGTTCGCAGTGACGACAGCGATGCCCTGATTGCGAAGCGGCAGCGGGATGGAGCGCTCGCCCTGCGTCAAACCGCCGCCGTGGAACCAGATGACCGTGGAGAAGGGCTTCTTTGTAGCCGGTGCATACACATCGAGCCTGCAACGCTGATTTTGCTCAGGCGTGATGCCTTTCTCCTCGCGATAGAGCAGCTCGGTGGCGAGGTGATAGCCGCCGTCGATGATTTGTTTGCCGAGTTCGCGGCTCACGCTGGCAAGAATGGCTTCGGCTTCGGTGAACTTTGACGCGAACATCCGCGCGGAGGCCTCATCGAGCTTCGTGGCATCGCCGCCGCGTTGGCGGAGTTGGTAAAGCATGACCGGTAGGTGCAGATCGGCCGGATTGCCGCAGCGCGGGAGCTTTTCGAGATGGCGGAAGCCGTGGTTGCGAGTCGGTTCGATCATCGTGCCCTCGCCGTAGTCGTTCCAGGTGGCGATCTGGATGAGCGCTGCCTTGCTTTCGAGTGCCTGAGCAAGCGATTCGCTCAACGTGAGCCCGGCCCTTGAGGCGATGCTGCCGTAGCTGGCATGCACACCGGCCTGTTGATAGATGTCTTTGAAGCCAGGGAACGCCGTCGCGATGAAGGGTGACTTTTGCGAGTAGATGAGGCCGAGTTCCTTCTTCCACTGCTCTGGTGAGAGCGATTTGCCACCCGTGACCGGCGGCCACGCGAAGGCACCATCGAGTCCGTTTTCCTTCCCCAGATGCGCGAGGCCGAAAACGAGCTGTTTGGAGCTCAAATCAAACTTCCACTTCAAATGCTGCGGTCCGAAGACCAGAAGGACCGGGCGGCCATCTTGCTTCACATAGCCCGGATCCGCGAAAAAGTGCTCTTCGGCCCATTTGAGGTCCTTCTCGGCCTGTTTCACGTCCTCGCCGTTTTTCAGCGACTTCACCGCTTGGTCCTCGTAGCACACTGCGAAGCTCAAACCGGCCTTTTTGAGCCAAGGGATAAACTTCTGCGTGTTGCGATGATTCATCGCGTGGTCGTTGAGGTCGCTCGTGCCATACCAGTCGATCACGACGCCATCGAGCCCGGCGATCTTCATCAGCAGCGCATGGCATTCCAGCGCGTGATCGTCCCCCGAGTCATACGGCCCGATCAGCGGGTAGTCATGCGACGCGATCTTCCGCTGGTCGTCCCACTTCTTCTGCTCCGGGTCGAAGTGGTTCATCGTCCAATGCCAGCCCCACGCGCCGCTGACGTCCTTCGTAGCATACCACGGCATGTAGTGAACGAGGAGGCGCGGCTCTGCCGCGAATGACGAAACCAGAAGGAGGAATGAGGAATGAGGAAAGGAAGAGAAGGAGGCGCATGCAACTGAGGAAAGTAGTCATGAGCTTTAGCTCGTGAAGTTGAATCGAGCCAACTTGTGAATGCTCAGTGCACCGAAAGCTGTGCGGGCTGAAGCCCAGCACTACTTTTGCTGACGCAGATATTCCAGCGCAGCAGCTCGGAACTCGCTCTCAGCAGGATACTGGCCGCTGCGCTGCTTCGCGTCGGCGAGGTGCTTCTTTGCCCATTCGAAGTAGCGCTGGTGGGTGTGCCAGATGGGTTGCTTCTCGTTCTTTTCGTTGATGAGCCAGAAGCCGCCGGGTTTTTCGGGGGTGCCTTCGTTGTCGTAGAGTTCCCAGTAGAGCACGAAGGGGCAGCCCCACTCGAGGGCGGCGATCATGGTCTCGATGCTTTTGCGGTTTTGCTCCTCGGGCGTGTAGCGCCGCGCGGGGAAGCCGTATTCGCCGATGAAGACGCGTTTGCCGGGGATGCCGGGCTTGGGCTTCAGCTTGGATTCGAGATGGTCGAGCGCGGCGTGGAGATCGTCGCGGATGCCGCGCTGGAGGCTGTCGTAGCAGGAGTAGCTGACGAAATCGACATCCACATGCGGGAGGATGTCGTTGGCGAGGCATTGGCCGCCTTGGAGGAAGGGCTCGACGAGGTTCGCTTCGGTGTAGTGCCAGACTTCGACGTCTTGATGCGGCGTGTCGCGCTTCGCGTCGTCAATGGCCTGCTGGCGGACCTTGAGCCAGGCGGTGAAGTTCTCTCCAAAGTGCTCGGGGAAGGGCTGTTTCGGGTCAAAGTGCGGCCGCAGATGCCAGTCGCCCTCCCAGTGGCCGAGGTAGAATGTTTTGCCGCTGCCGTTGTAGGTGCGCAGCAGATGCGCGACGAGGTCAAACATCTCGCGATACTCCAGATCGCGCTCCGCGGGCTTGAAGGTGCCTGCGCTGCCATGCGTGGTGAAGGGATAGGCCCAGATGAAGAAGTGCGTGAACGGCATGTCGAGCACCGCGCGATGCGTCGGCTCCTTCGCCGCGATGTCGGCGAGTGATTGGAGGCCGGGATTGCTCCCGCGCACATTCACCTTCGTTTTTCCAAACGAGGCCTGCTTCGAGATCGAGAACTTCATGATGCCGGACCCAAGCTCCGCGATGAGCCTCGCACTCTCCAGCAATGGTTCGTCCTTCGTGAACTGATACCGCCCGCCGATGGCCTGCGTGCCGAGGAGCATGTTGGGCGGCTGTGCCGCCAATGACGAAACCAGAATAGCGAATGACGAAAGAAGGAGGGGCCAAACAACCTGTTTCTGGGTCATGGCGGTGTCATGTCTCTAAGCGTAAGTGACTTTAGTTCTGTGCGTCGAAGGATGCCGTCCGGAAACTGGTAGTACAAATGCATATCATCTGCTCCACGCGTTACGCCATAGTGTCCGTATAGAAAGCCAGGTTTGTGAGGTGGAAATGTCGAATGCACAGACCATGTGCCGGAAGTGCAATCCTTGCTAAAAATCACCAAGTGCTCGTTTGGCGAAGATTCCGAGGCACATTCGTGAACGACGATCGTGTTATTTGTTGGGCTGCGAAACGTGCTGATTGAATCGCCTTCCGGTTCGCCCATGGACGAAACCCAATCCTCATCGAATACACTCCGTGCATGAGCGAGTTCCTTGGCGGTCTTTGGGTCAATAAGCGTCAGCGATGCGTAAGGGTGACCCGAGTCCTTTTGGGACCAACGAACCTTGGGGGCGTCCAGTTCATCAATTTGTGCGACGTAGGGCAACTTCACTTGGCTTGTGCACGCAGCAAACAAGACCAGAGATGTTATGAGTAGCAGCGGTTTGAGTATCATGGCAGCATATTGGCTCCAGCGTCGGTGTTTAAAGGGAAAAGTTTTGCATCACTTCCCCATCTCCAACCTCTTCCTCCATCGCGGGAGCTCCTTGCCGAGGAGTTCAGCGGGGCGGGTGCTGAAGAAGTCGTAGGCGACTTTGTTTTTGGCGGCCATTTCTTGGAAGGTGGAATAGACGATGCCGTCGTCGGCGCCGGCGAAGATGGGTTTGGCGGCCATTTCTTGGAAGGTGGAATAGACGATGCCGTCGTCGGCGCCGGCGAAGATGGGTTTGGCGGTCTGGAGGTCGTAGAAGCGGGCCCAGAGCACGTCGGTGGAGGCGGGGTCGGCGATGTAGTCGGTCTTGCCCTTGTCGTTCTTCGTTTTGCGCAGGCCGGTGAGGCGGTGGGCGTCGAACCACTTCAGCGCGGACTCGATCATGGCGACGACTTCGGGCGTGGTGGGGCCGCTGCGCATGAGGAACTTCACGAGGTTCGCAGATTCACCGCCGCTGAGGGATGGCGGCTCTTTGGCGCGGGCTTTGACGGGCTCGAGCGTGAGCGGATGATGCTGCGCACACCAGACGGTGGGCTGGCTGTCGATGCGGACCTGCATGGCGGCGATGTTGGCGATGCCTTTGTCGAAGGCGGCCTGCGCCCGCTGCTTCAGAGCGTCATCGGCGAAAGCGAAGTGGTTGTCGCCCTCGGCGAGGTCGTGGAGCACCTCGAGGACGTGCACCATGGCGTCGTCATTGAGCGTGATGGCCTCGTGGTAGCCGCGCTCGACGGGGTAGTTTTGAGGCCAGCCGCCGTTCGGATACTGCGCGGCGAAAAGGTAGTCGAGGCCCTTCATCAGCGCGTCCTTCACGTCGTCGCGCTTTGTGGCGGTGAAGACACCGGCGAGGAACTTGATCTGCTCGGTCGTGGTGCGGTTGTCAAAGGTGCCGCAGTAGTGCCAGGCGTCGCCGGTTTGCGCTGTCCAGTGCGTGCCGGGCTGGCGCGGGCCTTTCGTGTAATCGATCGCCTTTGACCAGCCGCCGGTGGGTGTCTGGTAGCTGATGACGATCTCGGCGAGCTTCTGATTCTCCGCACTGGCAAACCACTCCGCGGGCGTGTCGCTATCGTGCTCAAACTCGGCGCGATTGCCCGGCGCGGGCTTGGCCTCGGCTTTGGTGCGCTCTTCATCGAGGATGCGGTGCTCGGTTTCGGCAAAGGCACGCGATTGGGCGATGTAGGCGGTCCACTCGGCCCGCTGTGCTTCCGGGAGCTTCGCGAGTAGCTCATCGGTCAGCATGGTGAAGGGCTTGTCTTCTGCAGTCACCATGGAGATGACAAAGAGGAGTGAGAGAAGTTGGATGCGCATAGGATGACAGAGCCCGAGACGACAGAGCCTCCAGTGAGAACGCAAATGCGATTGTTCAGCCGTCATGTTGCCGAAGCATCACGGCTTGTGCCACGGTGTGCTGCCACCGCGCTGGATGTGCTTTCGCAGGCTCTCGGCCGTCTCGTTGAAGACCTTCGGGGCCTTGGTGGCGACGTTGGTCTTCTCCTGCGGATCGTTCCTGAGGTTGTAGAGTTCCAGCGGGCTGTAGGGATCGTTTTGCATGAGCTTCCAGTCGCCGCGGATGAGCGCTTCGTAGTTCTTGCCGCCATACGTTTTGCCGCCTTCACGTCGGACGAAGTAGAGATCACGCGGTGTGGTGATCGTGCCTCCTTTGAGGAT
>JBILPY010000253.1:0-6282 GCA_044373575.1 Prosthecobacter sp.
TGGACCAAGTCTGGCCATCAGGAATCAGCAGGCTCTCGCCGATGTCGAGAGTGTCCCCGCTGAGACGGTTCAGGGAGCGCAACTCACCGACGCTGGTGTTGTAGCGGGAGGCCACGTTGTAGAGCGTGTCGCCGGGGCGAACGATGTGTGTTTTGCCCGAGGGCACTTTGTCGGCGATGCCGCCGCCTTCGATGGAGTCGGGCAGCAGGCCCACGTCCCGCTCGATGCGGCCGAGGCGCAGATCTTGGCGGTGATCGCTGCTTTCGAGCTTACCGACGCGGGTTTCGAGTGAACTGGAGGTGCCTTTCGACTTCGAGGCCGTCGTTCCGGCCGGAGGGCGGTAGGTGGATTTCGATGCGGTGCCGGACTTGCTCGTGCCTTTTTTGGTCGAGACAGACGAGCGGTTTGTTGTAGATGAGCCGATGGCTGGGGGCCGATACACAGGAACATTGAACCCCGGAGGCGGTGGCCCAGGGGGTGGAGTCGGCATCCTGGGGGCCACGGGCATCTGGTAGGCCGGCGGCTGGATGGCTCCTGGCGCATATCCGCTCAGGCCTGATCCGGCTGGAGGTGCGGGCTGGGCGAAAACGAAGCCCGAACCCACACCTGTGGTGACCAGAACGAGCGCCAGACGTGCCAGCGGAGTTGCGAGGAGACTAACCTTCATGCTATATAGTTTAGTCTCACGGACAATAGGCACCAGCTTATTTTTTAAAATTCCGTATAATTTTTCAAAAACTTTACCTTCCGTGCCTGCTTCGCCTATTCTCATTCTCCGCAGCCTTGCCTCGTATGGGGTGCTTGGGCTTGCGGTGGCGGCGCTAGGCTGGCTTGCTCTGCGCCTAGAATCCATCCCAGCGGTGCAAATCCAGCCCTGGGAGCTCGAGGCAGCTCCTCTGGTGATCGTGGATGCGGGGCATGGCGGCCATGACGGCGGTGCGGTGGCGAACGGGCTGATCGAGAAAAACCTGAGCCTCACTTTGGCCCGCCAGGTTCGGGGTCATCTGGAGGCAGCCGGGGTCCGTGTGCGCATGACGCGGGAAAAGGACCGCTTTTTGGAACTGGAGGAACGCTGTCAGATCGCCACCGAAGCGAATGCAGATGCCTTCGTCAGTGTGCATCTCAATACGAGCCCTGCGTCCGAGGTGCAGGGGCTAGAGACCTATTATGCCTCCAACCAGTCCCTACTTGCGCGCCCGGCGAAGTCGAAAGGCAAGCCCTCCGGTGAGACGCTGGCCCAGATCATCCAGCGCCGAGCCAGCGAGGCCACGAAGGCGGAGGATCGTGGCATCAAGGACAGCCAGCTCATCGTAGTCATGCGCACACCCTGCCCGGCGGCGTTGGTGGAGTGCGGCTTCCTGACCCACACTGAGGAAGCCCGCCGCCTGAGCAAAGGGGAGTATCAGGCCAAGCTGACAAAGGGCATCGCTGATGGCGTGGTGGAGTTTTTAAAAGGGCGCGTGTCTGAGATGGCCAAACTCGCCCAATCGGAGACGCGCTCTCGTTGATAGAAGTCTTGGCGGTGTGGTGAAGACATTGCTATACCAAGACACCCGCCGCATGCCCGCCCGACTCCCCACCCGCTTTCTCTGGAGCCTCTTGCTCCTTGGGTTGGTGTCGCTGGGTCTCTATGCCACCTTTGCGGCGGTGCATTACTCGTGGAACTGGAGCGCCGCCTGGGCCTACCGGGAACAGTTTGTCTGGGGTTGGGTCACCACGCTCGGCATCTCGGCGGGAGCCATGGTGATCAGCGTGCTCCTCGGCTTTGCGCTAATGCTTGGAAGACGGTCTCCATGGGAACCTGTGCGGCTTTTTAGCTCTGGCACTGTCGAAATCGTGCGTGGCTCGCCGCTACTCGTTCAGCTTTTGCTCGGCTACTACATCGTGGCCACGGCGCTGCATGTGAACTCGCCTCTCGTCGTCGGCACGCTGCTTCTTGGGTTGTTTGAGGCCGCCTACCTCGCGGAAATTTTTCGCGGAGCCGTGGAGAGCATTGGTGCTTCGCAGTGGGAGGCAGCGCGCGCGGTGGGATTCAATACCACGCAGACTTACCGCTACGTCATCATCCCCCAGGCCGTGCGACGTGCGCTGCCAGGCACGACGGGTGAACTTGTCTCCCTCATCAAATCATCGTCGCTACTCTCCGTGATCGGTATCGAGGAACTGGTGCAGAAGGTTCGCATCATGAACTCCAGCAGCTACACCGCCCTGGAGGGTTATCTGCCGCTCGCCGTGGCCTACCTCATCGTCACGCTGCCGCTGTCCTGGTGGGCTCGACGGCTGGAAAGGAGGTTCGCGTATGAAACTTGAATCACGAAAAGTGATCAAGCGCTACGGCAGCTTCCTCGCACTCGACGGGACCAGCTTCCAAACCGGCGATGACGCCCACGTCGTGGCTCTGCTCGGCCCGAGTGGCGGAGGAAAGTCCACCCTCCTGCGTGTGCTCGGCGGATTGCTTTTACCCGAAGCCGGCGAGGTGCTCGTCGATGGATCGCCGCTGCCACATGACCCGGAATCTGCCCTCGTGGCTTTGCGGAAAAACGGCTTCGTCTTCCAGGGCTACAATCTTTTCCCCCACCTCAGTGCTTTGGAAAACATCGTGCTGCCACTGCGGAGTGTGCATGGCTGGAGCAGCGTGGAGGCAACGGCACGCGCAGTCGAGTTGCTCACGCGGCTCGGCCTCGCCGAGCATCAGCACAAGCGCCCCGCCGAGCTCTCCGGCGGCCAGCAGCAGCGCGCCGCCATCGCCCGTGCGCTGGCACCCAAGCCGGGCCTGCTCCTGTTGGATGAACCCACCTCCGCGCTCGATCCCGTGATGACGGGCGAGGTGCTGGATGTCATCCGCGAACTCGCCGAATGCGGCCAGCAGATCGTCCTGGCCACGCACGAGATCAGCTTTGCTAAAAAAGTGGCCGACTGGGTCGTCTTCCTCGCGCAGGGGCGAGTGGAGGAGTCCTGCACGGCGGAGCAGTTCTTCGAGCAACCGACATCGCCGCTGGCGCGCGAGTATTTGCAGGGACTGTCGAAGTATCGTTGAGCTTCGACTGGTACACGGAGAGGGATTCGAACCCCCGACCAACTCGGTGTAAACGAGCCGCTCTACCACTGAGCTATCCGTGCGCGCGAGGTATGGCTGAGTCTGTGGCGCGCAGAGACGAGCGCGCAAGTGCTAATCACATCACGAAGTCACCTTCGGCCATGACAGTGTGTTTGGGGACAGCGCGCAGGGATTCCGGCAGCATGAAATAGTGGCAGACCTGCTGCTCGCGGGTCAGAAGGGCAGGGGAGATTTCCCAAGAATGATCTCCTGGGAAGCTGGCGGTGGTGATGAAGCTGGCTTTGGTGGGAAGCAAGCCGGGCTGGCGAGTCACTGCGCCGGCGAGGGCGTGCAGTTCGCTGAAGTCATCGCGGGTGGTGAAGGCTTCGAGGATGTCCCAGGCGGGCAGGCCGCGTACGCGGTGTGGTGACAGGATGAGGAAGGAATGCAGCGTGCCCGAGGCATCGATGGCACCGACGAAGGCCTGCTGGCGTGTCGGGGTGCTGAGCTGCCAGCGCAGGGACTCGGTGCTGTGCCATTTTTCCAGTCGGGCGGCTTTTTGAAAGGGACGGCTTATGGCGAGGACATCCTCAATTCGAGTGGTGAGCGTCATGGTGGCATCGAGCCGGGGCCAGCGGCTGAGCTTTGCCAAAGTGCCCGTGAGGAAAAATCGCCGCAGCACCTGGGTCTCGGCGCGTGCGTTCATCTTGATGAGGGTGTGCTGGAGCTTCGGGCTCGGGGTGGTGTGGATGATGGGGATTTCCTCACTGAGGCTGCGCATCTTCAGCAGCATGGAGAGGCCAGCCTTCGGGTATTCGGGAAGCACCTCCAGCGTAGTGGCCAGCAAAACGGGAATCGTTTGCCCATGAAGGGCGTAGCCTGCGGGGATCGCGCCAGCGTATCCCACGACCTTGCCCTGATGATGAATCACACGACCCCGGTAGGAATGCAGGTGAGCGAAAGGATTGTCATCCCACCAATGCCTGAGGCGATTCTCCCAGGTGCCTTGGATTGGCATTAAGCCTCTTGGACGCTTCAGGAATGCCAGCAACTCCGCACGTTCGGCGGGGCTGTCCTGATATTCCTGGAAGGTGGTTTCGGGCATGAAGGCGGAAAGCTAAAGGCTTGACGCCATGGTTGCCAAACCCGATTCGATTCAGAGATCGCGCACGAAGATATTCGCATAGCCGACGGCTTGCGTGAGGTCGGCGAGGCCGATACGGCCCTTCGCGTTTCTATCGAGGGTCGCTTCAAAGGTCTGCGGGTTCTTGTCTTGAGCTTCGGTGATGAGCACCTTGGCGGTTTTGCCCTGGAGTGTCGCTTTGATGCGATACCAGCGGCCCGCTTTGATCTTGTCGGCTCCCAGGGAGATGGCACCTTTGCCACCGGCACCGAGCTCCACGAGAGGATGACTCAGGCCGCGCACGCAGAGTCCTGCGGTGGGTTTGCTGAGGTCGGCGTCTTTCGGCAGATTCACATCGCAGATGATCTCGCAGTCGCCAAACTCGGCCTCGCTCCAGAGGGCGGAACCGGTCTGCCCGGTGAGGAGCTGGATCTGCCAGTCGCTGCTTTTCCATTTCGACCCACCAGTGGCAGGGACGATCCAGTTGCGGAAATCGACGCCGGTGTAGAGCGGCTTCCAGCCTTGATCGGCAGGGGCGGTGAGTTCGGCGGGTGTGTTCGTGGAGGGGAGTTCTTTGATGCGGACGTTGCGGAATTCCACGGGCGCGCCTTCGGATTCCAGGGCGAGGTAGCCTTTGCGATAGTTGCAGTTGTCACCGCCGCTGACGATCTTGCCATTCACGGCGAGGGTGAGCCGGCCGCTGTTGGCCTCGATGCGGTAGTGGTTCCACTCGGGGCTGGGTTTGCTGCGCTCCTCGCTGGGGAAACTGCGTGAGCCGCTGTGATCGCCGTGTGGGTCCATGGTGGCACCATGGATGGGAAAAACATCGCCGTGCGTGGTGAACCAGCGTGGCTTGGTCGGGTCGGCATTTTTCATGTAGCCTTGGTCGAGTACCTGGACCTCGATCCCACGGAGGAAGGGCACGCCTGGGGCGCTGATGGGGGTGCCCCAGATGAAAATGCCGGAATTTCCGCCACTGCTGAGATGCCGCCACTCGGCCTCCAGGACGAAGTTTTCATACTGCTTCGCCGTGCGCAGAGCTCCGGTGGGCTTGCCCGTGCAGGCGATGACGCCGTCTTTGATGCTCCAGGTTTCAGGGGCGCAATTCGCGTTCACCCAGCCATCCAGGCTGTTTGGCTGGAACATCGGCACAAAGCCGTCCTCGGCATGTAATAAGGGCGCGGAGGTCAGGGCGAGGGCCAGAAAAGCAGGGCTGAGGTAGGTGAAAAAGCGCATGTCGTGGAAGGGCAGACTCAAACGCGGGCGGGAGCGGACTCCATGCAACCGGTTTTTCCGTTTGCCCAATGGAGCGGGGCGGCTTACTTCCGCGCCCGTTTTCCACCCAGCCAACTCCCGCACGCCATGCTCGAATTTTTCCGCCGCCACCGTGGTGCCTTCATGATCACCCTCACCGTGGTCATCATCATCAGCTTTGCCTCCTGGGGCGGAACCCGCACCGACGGCCAGAAGATGGCCACGACCTCGGATGATGCCTTCACCATCTATGGAGACAAATACACCGTCGCCGAAATGCAGCGCCTGGAGCGCTCCACGCAGATCATCCAGATGCTGCAGATGTATGAACTCTACTTCGGCCTCATGTCGGCTGCCCGTAGTCCTGAGTCCGGCGGACGCGACTTCGTCTTCAACATGCTCGTGCTGAAACGCCAGATGGCGGATCTCGGCATCCATCCGAGTGATGCAGCGGCCAAGGCCGAGCTGGAGAAAACCCAGGCTCTCCAGGAGAACGGCGTCTTCAGCCCGCAGCGCGCTTTCAATCTCCAGCAAAACCTCGGCATGTACGGCATGGGCGGGCAGGACATGCTCGACATCGCGAAGCTGAGCCTCGGCTACAAGCGCCTCCAGGAACTCATCGGAAAGAACTACGTGCCTTCGCCAGTCGAGACTGAGAAGGCTTATGCCAGCCGTCATCAAACGCTCAAGATTCAGACTATCAACTTCGCTCTCGATGACTTCAAAAAGACCGCCGAAGTGAAGGAAGACGAGATCAAAAAGTACTACGACGAGAACAAAGACACCTATAAAACCATCGAGAAGCGAGCGGTCAGCTATGTGCTTTTTGCCAATCCCGCCGAGCTGGACAAAAAGCCCCTCGAAGAGC
>JBILPY010000255.1:0-6260 GCA_044373575.1 Prosthecobacter sp.
AATGCGACGCCGCAGCCGGAAGGGCGGGCGGATCGGAATCTCTCCTTCCTCGGCGGCACCTATAACGGCAACGCGGAGCACCAGGAACACACGACGAAGGAACACGGGTGGACGACAGCCTTCGCGTTGCACGGCGTGGAGCAGGTGCTGTTTCACGATGTCTCGATCACGAACTCGCGCACCTTTGCGGTGTATCTCACGAATTGGCGACGTGTGGTGTTTGAGAACATCTACATCAATCTCGACCACATCCCGAAGCAGTCGAATCAGGACGGCATCCACGTTCAGGGACCAGGCGAGTTCCTGAGCATTCGCAATGTCCAGGGTCGCGCATGGGATGACATGATTGCGCTGAATATTGATGACCTGCTTGGCGATTGGGACAGCGAGGGGAAGTTCGGTCGTGATCCTGCATCCATGAAGCGCTTCGGCAGCGCCGCTGGCATTGGCCCCGTGAGCGATGTGGACATTGATGGCGTGCAGGCCGACGATTGCGCTCAGGTCATCCGAATCCTCTCCCGTGCCTCGCGGCTCGACCGCGTTTCCATCCGCAATGTGAAGGGCACCTACCGTGACTTCGGCGTCTGGATCACGCCCTATCTGCGCGAGGGCGGCAACATCGGGAGGCTGGAGTTTGAGAACATCGACCTGCGTCCCGCTGGTCAGCGCGCCTATGACTACGTCCCGGCCTTCCTCTTCTGGCTCGCAGGCAAGATGGAGCAGGTGACGCTCAAGAACATCAGCAGCCACGCGCCCATCGACGACCGCCCGCTCGTGTGGATCCAACCGGACGCGAAGATTGATCGGCTGCGCATTGATGGCTTGAACGTCTATGATCCGCGCAAGGAAATCGGCCACACGCCGCTCATTCGCGCCGATGGCCGTATCGCGTTGCTGCAAGTGCGCGATGTCGTCGTGCAAAGACCGCAAGCCACCGCGCCCGCCGGTTCCTTGATCGGCACCTCCATGGATCGCTCCGCGCTGAAGGCCTTCATGGATGCGCGGGCCGGCATCGTGACGCCTCCTGGCAAAGGCCGCCGTGGCTGGCCTGAGGGTGTCGGCTACCTCACTTCAAAGCCGCAGATTCAGCGTCTCCAGATCACCGATGTCGTTGCCGATGGCCTGGAGCGCGTCCTCGATCATCAAGCTGGAAGCATCGAAGCTCTCGACCTCCGTGACCTCTCGATTCCCGCCACGACGCAGGCCGTTCATCAAAGCGGCGAGGCAAAGATTACCAAAACCCAAGGAGCATCCGCGAAATGAAAACCCCCATCATGAACCGAAGACACTTTCTCCAAACTCTCAGTGGCACTGCGCTGACCTTTCCGTGGTTCTCGAACCTCGCGCTGCATGGCGCGGAGGCATCGAAGGCTCCACGGCGACTGGTTTGCATCGGGCTGGATTTTGGGGTGCGGCCTGAGTCGTTTTTCCCGGCGAGTCATGGGCCTGAGCTGGAGCTAACTCCTTTGCTGAAGCCTCTGGAGCGCTGGCGGAAGAAGATGACGGTGTTCTCCCAACTGGAGCATCCCGGCGTGCAGGGAGGTCATTATGGCGTGCATGCTTTTCTTAGCGGCGTGCGTCGCGAGCAGGCGGCGGGCTTCAAAGACGGCTGCGTCACGCTCGATCAGATGGCGGAGGAACATCTCGGTGGACTGACGCGATTTCCGTCGCTCTGCCTCGGCGTGGGCAGCGGTGATGCGATCTCATGGACGCGCTCGGGCATCGCGGTGCCGAAGCTGGAGGACCCGGGCGTGGCGTATGACATGCTTTTCAAACCGCAACGCAAGTCAGCAGCAGCGGCGCGGCGTGCGGAGTTGTCGGAGAATGATTCCGTGCTCTCGCTCATCGCTCAAGATGCCAAGCGCGTGGCTCCGCATCTGGACCGCTGGGATCGCGAGAAAATGGATGAGTTCATGGGCGCGATGCGCGACTTCGAGCGCGCCAACGCCTCAAACATGGCCTGGCTCGACAAACCGCTGCCTGTGACGGCGGGCCAAAAACCCGAGTGGAAGAGCGAAGGCTGCATGGATCGGGTGCGTGCAAACTTCGATGTCGCGGCGCTGGCACTGCAAGCGGATGCCACGCGCATCATCACGCTGAACATTGGCGGTGCGTTGCCCGTGACGAACATCCCCGGCATCAATCGCGGCTATCACGATCTCTCACACTCCGGTCAGGACCCGGACAAGCTGAGGCAATTGCACATCATCGAGTCTGCGCTGATGGCGGAGCTGGATCACTTCCTGGAGCGGCTCGCCGCCATGAAAGACATCGGTGGCGGTTCCTTGCTGGACAATACCACCGTGGTCTTCGGCAGCGGCATGGGCAATGCCAGCGCCCACGCGAACACGAACCTGCCCGTGGTGCTAGCTGGCGGGGGCTTCAAGCACGGTCATCATCTCTTCTTCCCAAAGAATGGCCGCCAACAAACGCCGCTCTGCAATCTCTTCGTCACGCTGCTCCAGCAAATGGGCATCGAGCGCGACAAGTTCGGATCGAGCAGCGGAAACCTCAATCAATTGCTGATGTAGTATGAAGCGAATACAAACAATCCATCGACAAGAGAATGGGGACAGAAGAATCAGAAATCCCATTCTCTTGTCCCCATTCTTCTGTCGATTCTTCTTCGTTTTTCTGACGATCCAGCTCCACGCAGCAGACTCAGCTTCACTCAAACCCGACGCCTTCCTCTCGCGCTACTGCCTCGACTGCCATGATGGTGATGTTCAAAAGGGTGACCGTCGGCTTGATGATCTGCCTTTGAAGGTCGGCACAGACATTGCCATCGCGGAGCGCTGGCAGGAGGTGCTGCATCAACTTCAGCTCGGCGAGATGCCACCTGCGAAGAAGAAGCAACCCACCGATGAAGAGCGCCGGGCTCTGCTCGCCTGGATCGAGGAGCAACTCATTCACGCACAGACCAGCGCTCAAGATCGAGGCGGGCAGGTGGTGCATCGTCGACTGAGCCGCGCGGAGTATTTGCATACCATGCAGGACCTCTTTGGGTTCGATGGCGACTTCGATCCCACCACCAGCTTTCCGGGCGATGAGGAGTTGGAAGGCTTTCGCAACATCGGCTCCGCGTTGCGCACTTCGCGGCATCATTTGGAGCAGTATCTGAAGGCAGCCGACGCGGTGCTGGATCACGTTTACGATCTCGCTGACGTGAAGGGCAAACCCGAGGCCAAGCAGTGGAAGGATAGCGCGGACAAAATGCGCGACCTCAACGATGCCTTCGGGCTGGGTGTCATCAGTGCAGAGAAAGCGAAAGGTCCCGCCTACATTCATATGAGTCACGGCCTGCGAAATCAGGAACTGATCTTCGATAGCAAGCTCTTCCTCAGCCGCCTGGGCGATACCGGCGTGCCGCATTCCGGTTGGTATGAAGTCGAGGTCGAAGCCACCGCTGCGAATCGTCATCACCCGTATGGCAAGGATCTCATGCTCGGAGGCCTGACACCGTATTACAAAGACCTGAAGTCCTACTATGACGAGTCGCAGCCGATGCAGCTCGGCATCGGACGACAAGGTGAGGGAATGAAGGGCAATGGCTGGCGGCTCATCCCGCCGAATATTGTCCACGCCACCGAGTTGCCAGATGATCGCTACACCACCGTCCGCGCCCGCATTTGGCTGGATCGCGGCACCGTGCCATACTTATCCTGGATCGACGGTCCACCCAAGGGCACCCGCGGCCAGTTCATCTCCACCAAGCTCTACAAATACGACTCCAGCGTGCCTAAGATCGAGAAGCAGGTCTGGGCAAATCTCGCCCTGCGTGCCGAGCGCGACAAGCTCTACCGACACCTCTACCAAGGCCCCGAGGTCCGCGTTCATTACTGGCAGGTCACCGGCCCCATTCGCGATGACAAAGTGCATCCTGCGCGTTCGCTGCTGTTTGCCAGCATCGCGCCCGACGAAAAACAAATCGAGCCCGCTCGCCTGCAAACCGAGCTGCAAGCTCTCGCCAGCCGACTCTTCCGTCGCGAGGTGAAGGGTGAAGACATCGCCCCATATGCGAGCGCCGTGCAAAAGCGTCTCGATGGCAAAACGCGATACGCCGACGCCGCGCGGCCTGTGTTTAAAGCGCTGCTTTGTTCCTCGGAGTTTTTGTTTCTCACCGAGTTCACTGAGGACAATCAGACAGGGGGACAATCAGACAAGGAGACCAACGGCCAACCCGTCTCCTCATCTCCCCATCCCATTGTCTCACTGTCTCCTCATCAGCTCGCCACTCGCCTCTCCTATTTCCTCACCGCCGGTCCGCCTGATGACACCCTGCGTTCGCTTGCGGCCAAAGGTGCGCTCGATGCCAAAGCCATCATCACCGAAACCGACCGCCTGCTCGATTCACCGCGCGGTGATCGTTTCCTGCACCTCTTCACAGAGCAGTGGCTCGGCTTGAACAAGCTCGGCACCATGCCGCCCTCCAAGGAAACCTTTCCCGCCTATCACATCGACCGATTGGAGCCCGCGATGAAGGAAGAAACCTGGCGCTTCATCGCCGAACTCATTCGCACCAACCAGCCCGTCACCGCGCTCGTGGATTCTAAGTTCACGTATCTGAATGCCGGACTCGCACGGCTCTATGAGCTGCCAACTGTCAGCGGCGACCACTTGCAACGGGTTAGCCTGCCCGCTGATTCACCACGGCGCGGCCTGCTCGGCCATGCCAGCGTCCTCACCATCACCGCCAACGGCGTCGAGACCTCGCCCGTGAAGCGCGGTGTGTGGCTGCTGGAAAAACTCTTCGGCACACCGCCCAGCCCGCCTCCACCGGATGTGCCGCCGATTGAACCCGACATCCGTGGTGCCACCACCATCCGTCAGCAGTTGGAGAAACATCGCAACGTCCAGGCCTGCGCCGATTGTCACGCCAAGATCGATCCCCTCGGCTTCGCCCTCGAAGCCTACGACCCCATCGGCCACTTCCGCAGCGCCTACCCGAATGGCGCGGCCATCGACACCACCGGCGAGTATCGCGGCCAGCCCGTCAACAGCCCTGCCGACATCCGCACCTACCTCATCAAGCACCCCGACCTCCTCGCGCAGAACCTCGCCCACCGCCTCCTCATCTACGCCCTCGGCCGCCCACTCGGCTTCCCCGACCAGCCCGCCCTCCGCCGTCTGCAAGCGGACTGGAAAGCAAAAGGCCACACTCTCCGTGAACTCGTCCATCTCATCACCACCAGCGAGCTGATGCGTCAGCCGTGATGCGTGCCATATCTTAATGATGAAACATACCTTCACCTTACTTGCCGCCTTGCTCCTCTCGCCGCTGGCCATCCTTTGCTCCTGGTCCCACCTATTTCAATTCTGTATAAATCCAATCTTCCTCCGACTCTTGCCCTTCTCCCTCGAGTGCTCGGCATTCGCCTTTCTCACCTTCGCAACCTCCCGCTCCACCATCTCCTGCGTTACCAGCCAGCGCTCCGGGTTCGGGTCCGTGCTGCCGGCATAGATCGAGTTGACGCACACATTCAGGATGTCCCCGCCGCCAAGGCCGCGTGAGATGGCCGCGAGAACCGCGTAATCAGCCTGAACCCGATCTGGGTTGGGGAGATGAAGGGCAAACAACTCCCGGCGCATGGAGGCGTCTGGAATGCGGAACTTGATGTGGCGCTGGATGCGGCGGAGCAGAGCGGGGTCGTAGTTCTCAAACAAGTTAGTGGTCACAATCACCACGCCATCGAATCGGTCCAATTCCTGCATCAGGCAGTTGCGGTTCTGGTTGATGGAGGTGGAACAGGATTCGCCGGTCGATACGCGCTTGGAAAGCAGGCTGTCGGCTTCATCGAAGAACAGCACCGCGTCGTGTTCACGGGCCGCGGAAAAGGCGGCTTTGATGTGCTTGGCGGTGTCACCGAGGTATTTCGATATGACTGCGCTGTAGTCCACTTGGTAGAGCGGCTTGCCGAGGCGAAGCGAGATGCCGAGGGCTGCGCGCGTCTTGCCAGTGCCGGGTGGACCGTAGAAGTTGAGGATGCAGCGGCCCTGCTGTGGCTGGATGGAGCTCAGGTTCCAGATGCGGTCCAGGTCAGCACGGATCTCCAGCGCTCGTAGGCCAGCGTGGATGTCGGTCTTCACCTCAGGATGCAGGATCATCTTGTCGAGATCATGACGAGGCTCCGGCTGCACCAGCATCCCCACATCAGGGGTCGGTTCCTCTTCATCTCTTCTTCGGCGGCGCGGGTTGCGGTGATCCTCGGCGGTGGCTGCATCGGGTGGCAGTTCGATTTCAGGGGCGGTTCGTGTGGGCA
>JBILPY010000256.1:0-6251 GCA_044373575.1 Prosthecobacter sp.
GGCGAGGAACTGACGGCGGTTGGTGTAGGGGACTTTTTTCATGGAGGCGACAGTGTTTTAGCCGGAGATGGCACGTCCTGTCGAGACAAAACCTAGGCGCAGATTTCCCTGCGCCACGCGCTTGATGCCACCACGCTCATTAAACGAACAAATTAGTGCTGGGAGCAGAACTCCTCGAAGCGGTCCATGCCGGCATTGATGACATCGAGACCTGTGGCGTAGCTGAAGCGGAGAGTACTCTCGGCTCCGAAGGCCACCCCTGGAACAGCGGCCACACGGGCTTTGCTAAGGAGCTTTTCACAGAAGTTCACGGACTTCATGCCGGTGGGCTCGATATCGACGAGGAAATAGAAGGCGCCGAGAGGTTCGACAACGCGGACGTTCTTGATGGCCTGGAGACGGCTGAGCATGTACTGGCGGCGGACGTCGAACTCATCGCGCATGTCGGCGACGATCTGCTGGTCACCCTGAAGAGCGGCGATGGCACCGTATTGCGCGAAGGTGGTGACGTTGCTGGTGGTGTGGCTCTGAATGGTGTCGATGGCGTCAGCGATCTTCTTCGGAGCGGCGGTGTAGCCAAGGCGCCAGCCGGTCATGGCGTAGGCTTTGGAGAAACCATTGATCGTGATCGTGTGGTCGAAGATGTCTTTGCTGATGCTGGCAATGGAGACGTGCTTCTGGTCAGCATAGACGAGCTTTTCGTAGATCTCGTCGGACAGGATGAGGATGTCTTCGGAGGCGGCGATCTCACCGATGGCGGCGAGTTCTTCCTTCGAATAGACGGAGCCGGTGGGGTTGCCTGGGCTGTTGATGATGACCATCTTTGTCATCGGGGACATGGCGTCTTCGAACTCTTCAGCGGTCATCTTCCAGCCGTTCTCGCGCTTGGTTTCGACGATAACAGGGATGCCACCGACAATCTTCACCATCTCAGGATAGCTGGTCCAGTAAGGGGCGGGGATGATGACTTCGTCACCGGGATTCACGACGGCAGCAATGGCGTTGAAGCAGGAATGCTTGGCACCACAGTTTACGCTGATCATGGAGGGGTCGTATTGCAGCCCGTTGTCGATGATGAGCTTGGCGGCGATGGCTTCGCGAAGTTCGAGGAGGCCGGCGCTTTCCGTGTAGCGGGTCTTGCCACTCTGGAGAGCCTCGATGGCGGCCAGGGTGATGTGGTCGGGCGTGTTAAAGTCAGGCTCACCGGCACCGAAGCTCAGCACGTCGATTCCCTGCTTCTTGAGAGCCTTCGCCTGGCTGGTGATGGCGAGGGTCATGGAAGGGGCGAGTTCGGCGATGTTTTTGGCGAGGAAGTCCATAGATGGGAAAAGGGTGCTGGCTGGGTGGGAAACTCCGGTTTGGCCGGAAAGGGGGCGCTAAAAAGGAGCGGTCGGAGGGTTTGTCAACGCCGGGGAGGCCGGAGGGATGGAATGCTTGGAGTATCCCTCCACAAAGAAGGTGGTTTCAATCATGGCGCGTCCCCTATCTATCACCGCACTGCACTCACTTTGAACGCACGAGTGAGTTCACTTCGGCGGCGGCGATGCCTTGATGAAAAACGATGTAGGTGCCCAGCGGTTTGGCGGCTGCGGGGACTTCCTTGGCGCGTGCCCGGAGCGGCGACTCTTCCAGCATGGCCTGGATCTCAGAGACGTGCCCCACGCAGTTACCCTGGGCATCGAGCAAGGCGGAGCCGCTTGATCCTGGTGCCCAGTCGAGGGTGGTCTCCAGCCAGATGGGCTTGGGAACTTCGGCGCCATCAGGCAGGGCGGCTTGCTCGCGCTTGCGCATGAAGGGGCGCTTCACGAAACGGCTGACGATGCCCTCGCTGTAGTAACCGCGCTTGCCATAGGGATCGCTGAAGCACCAGATGGGATCACCGGGGAGGGTGTCTTTGGCCAGTGGCAGGGCAGTCAGTGTGGCGGACTTCACGCGAACAATGGCGCTGTCTTTGCCGGTGTTCACCGCGAGGATCTCCGTCACGGGCAGCACCTGATCATCCTCCGTGGCGGCGATGAGGTAGCCTTCGAGCATCTTCTCGGGCGGGGTGATGACATGGGCGCAGGTGGCCACGGCTCCATCGGTGGTGATGGCGTAACCACCGGCGAGGTTGAGGTGCCACTTGTCGCACTTCGTGCAGAGGTAGTAAAAGCCCACCCGCAAATGTGCCAGTCGTGCGCGCTGCCAGAGTTCGCGGGGTGGCAGAGGCTTGGTGTCGGGCGGAGGAAGCGTCAGCTCGCAGGTGGTGCGCTTCATCTGCTCCGTCGCTGTCGCCATGGGCAGCAGTTGTTTGGCTTCCCGCAGCGTCTGAGCTTGTGCCAGCAGAGCAGCCTGCCCTTTGGCGCCACGGCCTTCTTCATACACAGGAACTCCAGGCCCCTGAGCCAGAGCTGAAATGGAAATCAGGAATAGCAGGTAGCGCATGATGAAAAGGCAGGTTCACGCACCGCTGCGCTTGCTGAAGAGGCCGTAACGTGGGCTGAAGATGTAGGCGAGCAGGAATAGGCTGCCGAGCACGAGGATGATGGTGCTGCTCATGGACCAGCCGAGCGGGTAGCTGATGAAAAAGGCCGCCACGGAGCCGAGTCCACCGATGATGCCACCGCCCCAGAAGAGTGTGCGGGCGTCATTGGTGAAAAGATAGACCGTGGCCGCCGGGGCCACCATGAGCCCGACACTCAGGATGCAGCCAACAGCTTGCAGTGAGGAGATGAGCACCAGGATGGTGATGGCAAAGGTGGCGTAGTTCAGGAAGCGCACGGGCACGCCGAGACTGGCGGCGATGTTTGGCTCGAAGAGGTAGATGAGCAGCGGCCTTTGCAAGGCGGTGAGAGAGAGCACTGCGATGGCGCTGATACCAAAGGCGATCCAGAGATCGCTGTCCGCCATGCCGACGAGGCTGCCGAAGAGCCATTCATCGAGCTTCTGACGCACATTGAGCTGGGTGAGGATGAGGTAGCCACCGGCAAAGGCCGTGGTGTAAAGGATGCCCATGGAGGTGTCCTGATCCAGTCGTGAGGTGCGGGAGAGGAAGATGGAACCGAGTCCGACGATCATGGCGGCGAAGACGGCTCCGGCGAGCGCGCTCCACTGCGTGAGCCCAACCAAGAGCACGGCCAGGGCAATGCCGGGCAACAGCGCGTGCGACAGGGTGCCGATCTTCAGCGCGGACTTCCGCAGCACGACGAAGGCGCTGACGAAGCCATTGGCGAAGCCGATCATGAGACAGGCGAGCAGCGCCCGCTTGGCGATGGGCTCGGCGAGGAAGTCAGAAAGGGTGGGGAGATCCTGGGGCATGGCGGCGGGTGGTGGAGATCACTGCCCGTAGGCGGCGGCGATGTTGTCTTTCGTGAAGTGCGTGGCGACATCGCCGAAGGTGACCTGGGTCTTTTTGATGAGCAGCACGTCGTCGTAAAAGCCGGTCACGGTTTGCAGATCGTGATGGCTGGCGATGAGGAGCCTGCCCTCGGCGGTGAGTTCCTTGAAGAGGCGGCTGAGGTTTTCCTGTGCGGGCTTGTCGAGTCCGGTGAAAGGCTCATCAAGAAGGAGTACATGAGCCTCCTGGGCGAGAGCGCGGGCGATGAAGGTGCGCTGCTGCTGGCCGCCGGAGAGGGCGCTGATCTGGCGGTCCTGGAGATCGAGCAGATTCATCGCGGTGAGGGCGCGCTCGACGATCTCGCCATCGTGCTTCGAGTAGCCGCGCCACCAGCCGAGATTCGGGTAGCGGCCCATCTCCACGAGTCCGCGCACGGTGATGGGGAACTGCCAGTCCACATCGCCCCGCTGCGGCAGGTAGGCGATTTCATGACTGCTGCGCGTGAGCGGCTGGCCACGCCAGATGAGGCTGCCTTTGTCCGTCGGCAGGAGTCCGGCGAGGGCTTTTAAAAGAGTGCTCTTCCCTGCCCCGTTCGGGCCGATGAGGGCGATGCTCCGCCCGCATTCCGTGGCGAAGCTGATGCCGTCCAGCGCCAGCACCTCGCGGTAGCTCACACGCAGGTCGCGCACCTCCAGACGGTGGTGGTGCGAGTGCTCGCTGCCGCCGCCCCAGCAGACATGTTCTTTGGCAGTGGAGGTGGGCATTACCAGGTGAAGGTGAGGATTTCGCTGAGCGCGGTACCGCTGGACCAGCGGGTGTCGCTTTTGGCATCGTAGCCGTCGGGCTCGATCTCCAGACTCAAAGCAGTGTCGGGGGTACCCTCGGGCCACTGGGCATCGAGGCTGAATTCATTGCCATCGTTGGAGACAGCGATCTCGGTCTCCATCTCCACTGGCGAGGCGCTCAGATCCAGCTTTGCGAGCAGTTCCCTGCCCTCGCTTTTCAGACTGATGGAGACGGGCTTGTGCGCGTAACGCAGCCTCACGATCACCGGCACCGGCTTCTTTTCCGCCCGAGTCTGCGCGGCGGTTGGCTCCACCACGGGGATGCGGGTGGCATTGCCTGTGAGCTGGACCATCGGCACGGCCAGGAGGCCGAAGAGCAGGCCGAGGACAAAGATCTGGATGGGAGGGAAACCGCGCATTGGTTGCAATAAGTCACGGAGACGTGCCTCAGAGTCAACCTCTGTCACTGATCACATCATGCGCCAGCTTTGAGCCGCTCCAGTTCGTGCGTGAGCACAGCGTAGCGTTCCTCAAGACTTGGCTCGACCATGAGCCGGCTCATGATCTCTGGCTCCCGCACGAAGTGATAGCTCAGGATGTCACAGGCGAGTTCCGGGCAGACCATTTCATCCAGCGTGGTGCGCAGCGTCCGCATGGCCTCACTGCACTCGGGAGTCGCTGGCGGCAGGAGATCCAGCGCCCGATGTTTTAACTCAAGGAGTTCATCGTCGGTGGACTCACGCAGCGTGGAAAAGGGCTCGATGGTGGCGATGCGGAAGGGCCTCTCCTGCACCCAGCCGGTGATGCGGATGCGCTTCACCCCGTAGAGCATCACATGAGAGGTGCCATCCTCCCGCTTCTTGCTGGCGCGGATGAGACCCACCGTGGTCACGGGCAGGATTTCGTCCTTCACGATCATGCCCACGCCAAACATCCGGCTCGTCTCCAGCGCATGATCCAGCATCTGCCGGTAGCGCTGCTCAAAGATATAAAGCGGCAAAAAGCAGCCCGGGAAGTGGAAGCACTCCTCCAGGACGATCAGCCCAAGTGTGTCAGGCAGTACGAAGGATGAAGTGTGCGTCTGGGAGAGAGCCATGAAAGTGAATGCGCCTATCACTACGCCGCACCCCGTGGGAACGGCGTCACCAAGTTTTGCATTCGCCAATCACAGCCCCAGCATCGCCACCACAGCCTCGCGTTTCAGCCGCAGTTCACGCCACTCGTGATCAAAGGCACTGCCGCCGACGATGCCGCAGCCGCTCGGAAGCTGGGCTTCCTGACCGTTCCAGCTCACGCCACGGATCGCCACCACCATGTGGCAGATGTGGTCTTCGCCCGGCTCCACAAAGCCAAAAGGCGCACCGAAGAACCCAGGAACCTTCAACTGCTCGCGATATTCCCGCAACCGGTCCAGCCACATCTCCTCACGCGGCAGACAGCCCACTGCAGGCGTGGGATGTAGCTCGCGCACCAGCGTGTCTGGCACGGCGTCACCGGAGAGTTGCACGCGCAGGTTCGTCTGGAAATGCAGCAGCGTCGAGGCTTGGCAAAGCCCGCGCGGGTCACGCTGCACGGGGCCCAGCTTGGAAAGTTGCGCCTCCAGGTAGCGCACCACGATCTCGTGCTCGTCGATCTCCTTCACATCTTTGAGGAAGGCTTCCTGCGCGCCCGGCTTGGCCGTGCCCGCCAGCGCCATCGTCTGCACATCCCGTCCCTGGGCTCGGAAGAGTAGCTCCGGCGTCGCGCCGATGAACCCCTCATCGCCCTGCACCCAGGCGTATCCCCACGTATTCGGCGGTGCATCCATCACCCGCTCCAGCAGACGGATCGGATCCCCACTCACGATGCTCCCGCGCTCGGTCAGCACCGGCACCATCTTCTCCAGACGCTTCGCCAGCACCTCCCGGCGGATGCGGCGGAAGGCCATCTTGAACCACTCCGTCGCGGGCTTCGCCCACTGAATGTGCGGAACCTGAGCCCCATTCCAGCCGACACTGCTGGCGAGTGATTCAGCGGCAACGGGGATCAGCTTGGCGGGACGCTTCCAGGGCGCAGGGTCCTTCAGATCGAAATCATTGACGTAAAAAGCCCCACCGTCTGCTGGCATGGACGACAAAGACTCGAAGGGTCCCTGTCCGATCCACGCCCGT
>JBILPY010000022.1:0-20549 GCA_044373575.1 Prosthecobacter sp.
CCGTGCCAAATACGAAGCCGCTGCCGAAGCCGATAACCTCGGCGATGGCGAAATCAGAGGCGCTGCCTCAGGCTACACACAGGTCGTCACCACCATCACTCCTGCCTTCATCGTTGGGCTGCCCGATGACAAGCTCAAGCCCACCGCCTGGATGATGCGTGGCATCTCCGAATGGCGAACGGGCGGCTTCAAGCCCGCTCTGCGAAGCGCCAGCGATGGCCTCTCGGCCCAGCCTGAGACGGGCAATCGAGATCACATCCTGCTGCTCATGCTGCCCGCTTTAGTCACCGATTCAGAACTCGTGCGCGACTGGCGGGCTGGCGGCCAGAGCTACACCCCCGAGGCCTATGCCCAGGTCGAAAGCGGCTACAAAGCGGCCATGACCACGCTCGCCAGCGCCGAGTCTGCCTTCAGCCCCGTCACCAGCGACGACACGAAGAAGCTCTTTTACCTCCACAAGAAGCGCCTGCTTCTGAACTGGGATAAAATCATCCGCACCATGTCCACCGACGCCGAAACTAAGAAGCAGGCCAAAGCCGCTGCGGGCGCACATCTTGGCGTCAGCACCTTGTTTGATGCCGTCATCACCGTGAACAACGCGCTGGCTCAACTCTCCGGCAGCTAGTGGCTCGTTTCTGCAAAGTTGAGGGCCGCAGGCCGCAATGCTAGCCCCCTCTCCCAGGCACTGCATCTGGCGATGCTGGAGTTCCCCTCACCTAACCTCTCCCCGCAACGGCACTTGGTGATGAAACACGTCTACGGCGGGGAGAGGGGCCAGCGCTTTGGCCAGCATTGCCTTCGAGTCATGCCAGCAACCTTGGGGAAGCGCTCCACTCGCCTTTTGCCACCAAGGCGAAACTGGGCATCTTCCTGACCTTATGGCCGCTCGTTCCCCCCGCCGCTCCCGCAAGTCTCCACGTTGGCTCTTTGCTCTCATCGGGCTCGTCGTCATCGCGGTCGTGATGCTCATGCTTGTACCGATGTTCGTCATGAGCTGGGTGCGCGGCTATCTGCAAAAGGAAGCCTTTCGAGGGAAGATGGAGCAGTTCCTCGGCACGCAGATGAAGGGCAGCGTCACGCTCGATGCACTGCGCTGGACCGGTGATGAAGTGACCACACAATCCGCCGAAGCCACCACCGCCACGGGCTGGAATGCGGACATCAGCAGCCTACATCTTGCGCTCGACTGGAATGCCTTCCGTGAGCGCAAGTGGCGCATCATCAATGCCGGGGCGGACGCACTCGATCTGAAGTTCGGAGCCCCGGCTTCCGCAGGAATCCATTCAGAACCGGCTGAAGCCGGGACTCCAAACACAAGTTCAAGCTCCATCCCATCGTGGCTCAAAAGATACCTTCCTGATAAAACCGTCATCGACGGACTCCGCTTTGATGCCTTCACGCTCAACTATCCCGGTGGATGGCAGCTCAAAGAATCGAAGCTCCGCCTAGGCACCTGGCAGCAGGGGGAGACTTCGGTGCAGGCCATCGTGGACGGCGGCATCTTCGAGACTCCGGTGCAGCTTCCCGCGCAGCTTCATCCCATGAAGTTCAATCTCACGCGTGCCACCGCGCGTCTGAGCCGCGAGGATCTGCATCTCACCAACGCTACGCTGAGTTGGGTCGATGACAGCGAGATCACCGCGCGCGGTCACATCCGGCCAAGAGACAAAACCTGGGAACTCAACACTCACCTCACTGGCATCCCGCTGCGTGAGATTATGAGCGATGACTGGAAGCTCCGCCTCACCGGCCTCCTCGAAGGCGATCTGAACATCACTGGCAGCCACGGCACCGATCCCAAAGTCGAAGGAGATATGCAGCTCAAGAACGCCGTGCTCACCGCCATGCCAGTGCTCGACAAGCTCGCCACTTACACCCACGTCGATCGCTTCAAGCGCATCGTCCTCGACATCGCCAGCGCTCGTGTGCGTGGCAGCGGACAGACCCGGCAGTTCGACAAGATCGTCATTCAATCCAATGGCCTCATGCGCCTCGAAGGCAGCGTCACCATTCAGGGCGGGCAGATCGACGGGCGCTTCATGGTCGGCGTCACACCAGAAACCTTGTCATGGATTCCCGGTGCTCAGCAGCACGTCTTCACGAGCACGAATCCCACCGCACCCGCAGGCATGATTTGGACCCCGCTGCACATCAGCGGTAGCGTCGATTCCCCCCGCGAAGATCTGACCGAGCGCCTCATCGGCGGGGCTGGCAAAGCTCTGCTCAATGCACCTGCGGAAATCGTCGGTAAAGCCGGTGAAACGCTGCTCAAGCCCGTGCTCGGTGATGACCTCGCCAAGAAGCCCGGTGAAATCATGAAGAGCGCCACCGAAGGCCTCACCAACCCTGGCGATGCCGCCAAAAAAGGCATCGACCTGCTCCAAGGTCTCGGCGGCGGATTGCTTGGAAAATAACACAAAGCTCTGATGTCTCTCACTGCTAAAAAAACCGAACTCATCGATGACCTCAACCTCATCGAAGACGCTCACGAGCGTCTTGCAGCGCTGACGAGCTACATCGCCCGCACACGCCTTCCCGAAGAGCTGAAGACGGATGAACTCATCGTTCCCGGCTGCGTCTCCCGCGTCTGGGTTCATGGCGAGTTGCGCGATGGGCTCACCCACTTCCGCTGCGCTGCCGATTCGCCGATGGTTGCCGGTTTGATCGCTCTGCTTTGTGATCTCTACAATGATTCCACCCCTGCCGAAGTCGCCGAGGTCGAGCCTGAAATCTGGACTCGCTGCGGCTTCACCAAACTGCTCTCCCCCACCCGCCTGAATGGTCTCACCGCCGTGCGTGGCAGGATCAAGGCGCTCGCGAAACAGTGGCAGTAAATCGCCATGCTCTTCGACGCCCACAATCATCTCCAGGACACTCGGCTTGATGCTGTTCGCGATGAGGTGATGCAGCTTTTGCCGACGCTCGGCATCGGGGAAGTCGTGGTCGATGGCTCGGCGGAAGATGACTGGGAGGCTGTCGCCAAACTTGCGCGGGAACATGCCTGGGTGCGACCCTCGTTTGGGCTGCATCCGTGGTATGTGAAGGAGCGCACGCCAGCTTGGCAGGAGCGTTTGCGCGACTACTTGCACGCCTTTCCAAAGGCACCTGTCGGCGAGATCGGGCTGGATCGCTGGATCGAGAACCCCGAGATCGAAGCACAGATCGAATGCTTCCGCTGGCAGCTCGAACTCGCCACCGAACTCGACCGCCCCGCCACGATTCACTGCCTGCGTGCCTGGGGTTTGCTCGATGAGGAGCTTCGCTCGCTTCGGCTGCCTTCTCGAGGTTTCCTGCTGCACTCGTATGGTGGACCGGTGGAGATGATACCTGGCTTTGTGAAGCTTGGAGCTTACTTCTCGCTCTCGCCTTACTTTGGCCATGCCCGCAAAGCCCAGCAGCTCGCCAGCTTTGCTGCGGTGCCGCTGGATCGACTGCTCGCCGAAACCGACGCCCCTGACATGTGGCCGCCCGATGAACTGAACCCGCATCCGCTTCAGCATGAAGGCAAGACGATCAACCATCCGGCCAACCTTCGGGTGAGTTATGAACTGCTCGCACAAGTGCGCGGCGTGGAGGTGGAGGAGTTGATCGGCCAAATCGCGGAGAACTACCTGCGGCTGTTTGGTTGAAAAACATGGTCACCTTGCGGCATCGGTGCATCTCACTACTGTCCGCACCCGATGCTCAAATTTTCCCCAGCCACTCTGCTTGCCCTGCTTCTTCTCGGAGGCGTGGGTGCCGGTGTCTGGATCTCTCAAAGACCGGCCCCAGAACCGTCCGTGAGTGCGCCGAAAGAATCCGCCGAGGATCTGATGAAACAGATCACCCTGCTCGAAGGCCAGGTGGAATATCTTGAGGGGCAGGTCGGAGCGCTTCAGGAAGAAAACACGCAGCTTCTGCAAAAGCTCGGCACGCTGGGCATGAAGGGCGCGGCGAAGATGGATGCGACACCGGTACCGACGGATGAACCGCCGGACTTCGTCGGGCTCGGGATCGAGTTGATGAAGTTCCGCCAGATCAAGGCGCTGCCAGTGCCGACTGTCGGTGCGAGCATGGCGGAAGTGGAGGCTGCCATTCTGAAGTGGTTGCGCGAGCAGCAGCCGGATAATGAAGCACCACGTTTCGCGCTCGCATTGACTGCGCTGGGCTGGATCGAGAAACCGGTCGATCCACTGCCTTTGCAGGCGGCGCTTCTCGCCCGCCAGCTCGGCGGCTGGTTCGATGCGAAGTCGGGCACGCTGCTCGTCATTGATGACAAACCGGAGCCGGGCAAACCCTCGCCAGATCGCCCCATGGCCGTGGCTTATGGGCAGCTCCTGCGCGAGTATGGCAGCACGCTTTTCCCGCCGCAGACCGAAGGGCAGGAGCGCCTGCGTTTGAGCACGGATGAGCGTCTCGCACGACTCTCCCTGCTCACAGGTGATGCCGCCCTGACACGCTTCCTTTACAGTATCCAGAATCCCATCCCGCAGAGCCCCACCGACCTGCCGCCGGAGGACCCCGATCATCCGCTGAATCAGGTGATGATGCCGCTCTACCTGCGCGAGCTGGCGCTCTTTCCCTTCGCTCGCGGCTTTGAGTTTGCGCAGGCTTTGCACAGCGCGGGGCAGTTTCCGCATTTAAACGCCGCCTACTCGCGGCCACCGCAGGCTTGCAGCGATGTCATCGAGCCGGAGCGCTTCCTCGACGCCAACCGCCTGCCGCCAGCGAAGGTCGAACTCGCTAGCACGGAGATCGCCGGAGAGACGCCTTATTGGGATGATCGGCTCGGCCGCTTCGCCACCTTCACCGCGCTGCGCACCTACAACAGTGATGAAGACGCCGGGCAAGGAGCGCGAGGTTGGAAGGGCGACCGTCTGCTGGCCTACGCGGCACCGGATCAGCCGCGAGATCATGCGGTGTGGCAGACACTTTGGCTGACGCCGCAAGATGCCGCCGCCTTTGCCAAGGCCATGCGCTCATGGCTCACGCAGCGCTACGACGTGAAGCCCGTCAATGACGAGGCTGGCCAGCTTAAGCTTGAGGCATTGGGACGACACATTCGTCTCATCACGAATCGTGAGGGCGGCGGAGTCCTGCTTATTGATGCTGCCAGCGCCGCGTTTGCAGAAGCTGCCGCCAAGCTCTAAAGCACGCGCCTTTCATGCCCGCTAAACAGATCCTTTATTCCGGCCGCGTCCAGGGCGTCGGCTTCCGCTACAGCACCAAGCAGATCGCCTCCGGCTACGATGTCACGGGCACGGTGCGCAATCTTCCCGACGGGCGCGTGGAGCTGAAAGCCATGGCCCACGATGCCGATGAGCTGGATGCCTTCCTCACCGCCATCGACGAAAGCAATCTCGGCTCCCTTATCAAGGAACGTGAGATGTCCAGCATCCCGGTGATGGTGGGAGTGCGCAGCTTCAGTATCGAACGATAAACGGCCTACTTGCCTGCTGCAGGCGCGCCGAAAAGATCATCCGCCGCTTCCTCCGTCGGTGCTGGGTTCAGCGTGAGGACGTAACTGACGACGTTCTTCATCGCCTGCTCGTCTTCGATGAAGAGCGTGGCCATCTGCACCATCTTCGCGCCCTTTTCATCGCCCTTCGCGGCACCGCGGTGGAGCTTCTTGAACTTTTTCAACTGATCCAGCAGATACCAGCCCTGCCGACCGATGAGCGGCGGGCTGCCGAAGGCCATCTCACCGCTCGCGTTGTAGCGATGGCACTCCATGCAGCGCTCATAAAAAAGCTCCTGGCCGCGCTTCACATCGGCTCCGGCGATCTCGCGTTCCTTCGGCGGCACGAGCGGCAGGCTTTCCACATACTGGGCCACGGCCTTGATCTGCTCGGGCTTCAGTGATTTCGCGATAGCGGCCATCATCGCGCCTTGCGGGTCCACGGCTGTGTCCGAGCCGCGTTTGCCATCGTGGAAGTTCGTGAGCTGCGTCGTCACATACCAGGCGGGTTCATTGGCGATGGAGGGAGTCCTTATCTCGATCTTGCCCTCACCTTTCTCGCCGTGGCATTGGGCGCAGACGTTTTTAAAGAGCACAGGCCCGGCTTCATCGGCAGCGATGGGCAGGGCGAGAATGACAGCAGACAGAATGAGCGGGATGGGACGCACGCAGGCTTCAACGGGCCAACTCACCCATCTTTGGCAGGATGCACAAACGCGGCATAAGAAAGCGCAAGCCTCTCACGCCGCCTCCACGGCATTCGTGATGATCCCTTCGGCGCGTAGCGCGGTCAGGAACTCAGCCTCTGCACTCACTCGGGCGAGCGCGATGCCATGCTTGGCGGCGGCGTTTTTCCACAGGTCAAAGTGGCGCGTGTAGGCGCGGAGGTAGCGCTGCATGACATCCGACTCCACGCGGTGCTCGTGTGGCTGCTGTGTCTCGGCATCGATGAACTCGTAGTTCCCATTCCAATCGGGCGTGGCCTCGGCGGCGGCGAAGGGTGCGAAGACCAGCCCGCGTCCATTCCTTGAAGCCAGAGGCGCGAGCATGGGCTCGGGTTCGGCGGGGAAGAGGAGGTCGCTGATGAAAGCGCGCATGGCTCCGGCGCGCAAAGGCAGGCGTGAGAGGGCGGGGGCATCGCCCGTGGCGGGGAGTTTAGCCAGCTCCTGCGGCCAGCGGCCCGTGACGAGGGCATCCACCTCCAGCGGCACATGCGCGGCACCACGCACGGCAAAGGCGCGCACCGTGGCCCCGGTTTGCAGCGCGGCTTCCACGATGTAGGCCAGCAGTTCGAGCGTGCGTTGTTCCTTGGCGGGATAGGCAAACATCGACTCGCTGGCATCAAGGATCAGATCCACCAGAGGGCGGACTTCCTCGCGATACAGCTTCATCGTGTAGCTGCCGGTGCGTGCGTAGGCCTGCCAGTTGATCTGGCGCGGATCATCCCCCGGCATGTAGGAGCGGTGATCCTGGAAATCGAGACTGCTGCCCGTGCCTGTGCCCGCGAACTCGCCCGTCTGGCCACGCCAGCGCTGCTGACGGAAGGGCAGCTTCAGCACACGCGCCCAGCCCCGGGCATGAGCCTGGATGGAGCGGAGGTCTTCGGGGGAGTCACGCATGGGTTTGAGAAAGCTGGTGGCGGCGCTGACGAGTGGCAGAAACAAGGGCGGCGCTGATCCAGATCGAGTGGGTGAAGACACCCAGGAAGCGAATGGCATCTCGGTCGGCGGAAGACGCAGATTCAGAGGCGAACATGCTGCTGACGGGGAAGAGCAAACCCAGGAATCCGTAGCCCTCGCGGTCCCCGTAGCTCATGGTTTCCAGAGCGATCATCAGGACGATACCCGCCGCCAGCATCAACAACTGCACTGCCCACCACTGGCTGAGCCGTGAATGGCGGCGGAAGATCGGCATGCAGAGAGGAACAAAGGTCGCGGCCATGAAGCCGAGGGTCATGAACCATGGCTCTGTTTCCCATCCATCGGATGTTCGCCACTCATAGGCCAGCAGGATCAGGAATGGAGCCAGCCATAGCAGACAGGACAAGAGCACGCCTGAAGGCCAGCCAGCTTTGAGAAACCAGCGGGCAGTGGTGGAACTTTCCACGGGTGGCTCTTCCGTCACGAGATCCATGCCAAAGATCAAAAGGAACAGCATGGCTGGCATGTAGGCGAAAGCGATGATCACCGACTGCCCAAAGCCCTGCCAAACCAGCACCCACGCAAAGGCGACCAATCCCGCGAGCACGAGCATGGCAGTCACACGTTTGACCGCCGCATGAGAGTCCGTCACGCAAGGCAGCCGAGCGGAACCCAGACAGAGGAATTGATACCCAAGATAAACCGCCAGCACTGCGATGCCGAGGCAGGTCAGGCTGGCCTGTGTGGCTCCCGCGGAGATCAGGTTTTGGCTGATCTCCTGACCGATGAAGTCTTCAGCAGCGAGCAGATAAGCAAACACGCCGATGGAAAAAGTCCCGGCACCGACCGTCGCTGCCATGAGCAGGCGAATGAGGATGAGCTTTTGCGAAGAGAAGCCGACGAGCGCCGCCGTGACGACCCCCGAGCCGAGAACCAACACAGCCAGCCCCAGCGCCTCGCGGGCGATCTCCACGCCGCCGAATTGATACCGGACGATCATGTAGGGCAGCAGCGAGCTGGCGACGAGCAGCGTCTGCGAGTAGAGCGACACCCACTTCCCCCACACGATCCGGAAGGAGGTGATGCCCGTGAGCATGAGCATGTCCAGCGTGCCGTCTTTGACCTCGGCATTCAGCGCATTGAAGGCGCGGCTGGGCAGCACGCCGAGAAGGGTCGCAATGATCACGAGCCAGAAGACCTCCTTGGTTTCGCGCTGGTTGACATCGAACAAGTAACTCAGCATCAGGCAGCCAAGCACGAGGTGAAAAAGAATCAGCGCTGCGGTGAAGAATCGCGTCCTCAGACCCTGGCGCATCTCCTTGACCACCATCGGGCTAAGGCGGTCGCTGAAATCACGCAGGGCTGGCAGCGGCGGGGTCATGCGGGGCCGGTGGCGAGCTGGCGGGCTTCATCGCGCACGGGGCGCAGCATTCTCCAGGCTCGCAAGCTAAGCACGAGGTGGAGCAGCGGCCAGGCGGAGGCACAAAGCATGGCGGTTTGCAGAAATTGATCACGCTGCGGACCGGAGGAGATGCTTTGTGCACCGATGATCGCCGCCGGGGGCAATGCGGTGAGGAACCAGGGCTGTTCGCCTGCGCTTTTTGCCACGATGACGCCGAGCCCGGAGAACATGGCGGTGATGAGATAAACAAGGGCGAAGAGGCCGAGGAAGATTGGCAGGAGATCATGCGAATGTCGTGTGGGCAGGAGCTGGATGATGGAGCTGATCATCCACACGGAACACGCGGCGAGCACGAAGTAGGGCAGTTCACCACCACCGCCGGTGGACGCCATCATTGCCGCGATCACGGCCCCAAGGGCCAGCGAAAGCCAGAATCCCGAAGCCCAGCCGGGTGACAGCAGGTTCACCAGACAGCGTCCGAGAATGCCACGACGATAAAAGGGCACGTAGGCGGAGGGCACGTCGTTCAGCGTCTCCGTCAGCGCATCCAGCGTCAGCACGGCGAGGATGGGAAAGCAGGTGGCGAGCAAGGCTTTCTCTCCGGTGATCCAGTAGGCGACGACGGGAACGAAGAACGCCACGACATGCACGCTGCGCTTCAGCCAGGCCAGCGGTTCACTCGGTGGCGAGATGCGTGAAGCGGCGAGGCTGAGGAAGGCAAAGATGGCCCAGGCCGAAAAGGCGATGGTACCGAGCAGCGCAGCGATCTCGAACGTCGTCGGCCCGGTGCTGGCACCGCCGCCGAAGCTGCGGCTCATCGACATGGCAAAAAACCAGCCAAAGAGCCCGAAGCCACCAAAGAACAGCGGCACGATGATGAGCACCATGCGCAGCCAGCCCTGCCGGATGGTGGAGAGTGCCACGAAGGCGGCGGTGATGACGATGCCGGCCAACCACTTCGCCCCGAGCATCAGCAGCTCGGTGGTGAGCTCCAGCCCGCCGAAGACGTAGCGTGCGACGACATAGGGCATGAGGCTGAGCGTGATGAGACCGGCCTGAAGCGCCACGCTGGCCCATTTGCCAAAGACGATGCGCCCGCAGGACAGGCGGGTGAGCATGAGCATGTCCAGCGTGTTTTGCTTCACCTCCTCGGCCAGCGCATTGGAGACGCGGAAGGGCATGATGAAGCACAGCACGAGCGTGGAGAGGCCATCAAACATCCAGCGGGTATCATCGGCATTGCTCGCTGAACCGGTGATGAGGGTGGTGATGATCAGCAGCCCATGCAGCATCAGCAAGGTGCTGGCGAAGGCGCGTGTGCGCAGGCCCTGGCGGAGTTCCTTCACCACCATCGGCGAGAGCCGGTCCGGGAAGTCAGTGAGAGGAAGCAGCGCGGTGGACATGGGGAGAATGGTAGAGCACCTAGTGCTAGCGAAGGACGCCAGAGACGGAAAGGATAAAAAGGGCTTCCGTCTCTCCGAGGCTTTTTATCCTTTCCGTGGCAGAAGTACTTCGCTATCTCGGAGTTGATCTCCATCCTGCTCATGAAAGACCCCGGCTTTCGCCCTGCTGAACCACGCCCCCGTGAGGAATCGCGTGAGCGGCGGGTGCGGCACTTCCCTCACTCCGCCCGCCTGCTGGTCGTGGCGATGCTGCTGCTCCTGGCTTTCGTGGGGTTCCTGGCCTTCGTGGTCGGCGCAGCAGGAATGGTGGCGACTCGTCTGCCGGACTGGGGCTGGCTGGCGCTCGGTGGCCTGGGCGTCGTGGTGATCACGCGAGTGGTCGTTTTTATCATCGGCGATTCGCTCACCTGCCCGCTCTGCCATGGGGCGGTGATGCGTGTGCGCCGCTGTCATAAGCATGCGGACGCTTTTCGCCTCTGGCCACTGTCCCACCGGGCCTCCGCCGTTCTTTCTCTGCTTACGACTTTCGGCTTCCGCTGCATGTATTGTGGCACGGCCTATCGTCTGGGCCGCCGACATCGAAATTAAGCAGGTAGAATCTTTCGTGGACTTGAGGCCCGCAGTTTCGTAAACTGAACACCGTCAGTTTTTGTCATGGACCTCCAGCAGTTTCTCATCCTCGCCGCCGTGGTGGTGTTCGCGTTCGCCTGTCGGACGTTCCATCACCGTTATGTGCGCAAGCTGGGCTGGCTCTCATTGCTTGGGGCAACCTACCTGCTCGGCTACTTCCTCACAGGCAGTCACGCCGCTGGAGCCTGTGGCATCGCCCTCTGGTTCATGCTGCCGTGGGTGGAGATCGTGGTGCATATCCGCCGGATGCGCTTCCCGGTGAAAAGTGAGGTGAAAGGCCGCTTCCCGCCTTCTGGCGACCTGTTCCCGGATCTCGATGAGATCACCAGCGAGATCGAAGGACACGGCTTCGAGCGTGTGGAGGACACGGGCTGGAAGTGGAGTGACACGGATCACTTCATGCGGCTGTTCTATGATGCCGACCTGCGTGCGCAGGCGGCCATCGGGCTCGCACAGCAGGAGGGCTTTGTCTTCTCCTACGTCAGTCTGACCTCCCGCACGAAGGACGGCGTGACCTACACGACGAGCAACTACCCTTTCCCCGCCACGATGCAGCCCTCTCCCCGGCAGCATCACAACCGCTTCACCTACGCGGATTCGATGGAGGACCTCCTGGCCTCCCACGCTGACTTCCTCGCGAGCCAGGGGTTGGAAGACGATGACTTCATCGGAATCGATGCCGAGCAACTGCCCGCCTACATCGAGCGCGACATGAGCGCGCAGATCGACCACAACATCAACGTAGGCCTCATCAAACTCACCGGCGAAGGCGAGTTCCGCTACTCCTGGCGCGGCTGCTTCTACCTCTGGTTTCAGATGGTGAAGGACATGGTGATGATCTGAACGGGCCTGCCTTGCGCAACGCGCCCAGCCTGTGCTAAGGGCTGCCATGCCCCGCATTGATGGCCGTAGTGCCGACCAACTTCGTCAGGTCGAGTTTGTTCTCGACATCGCCCCTCACGCCAACGCCTCCGTACTCATCGCCTTTGGCAATACACGCGTGATTTGCGCCGCCACCATCCAGGACGAGGTGCCACGTTGGATGAAAGTGCAGGGTGTCCAAGGCGGCTGGCTCACGGCGGAGTACTCCATGCTTCCCTACTCCACGCTCGACCGCAAAGAGCGCGAAAGTTCCCGCGGTCGGCCCGACGGCCGCAGCATCGAGATCCAGCGTCTCATCGGCCGCAGTCTGCGCGCCGTGGTGGACCTGAAGAAGCTCGGCCAGCGCACGCTGAACATCGACTGCGATGTGCTCCAGGCGGACGGCGGCACACGCACAGCGGCCATCACCGGTGCCTGCGTGGCAGCAGCCATCGCTTTCAACCGCCTGCTGGATAAAGGGAAAATCACCCAGCAGCCTCTCAAAAAGAAGGTCGCCGCCATCAGCGTCGGCCTCTGGAAGGAAGAAGCGCTGCTCGACCTCTGCTACGAGGAAGACGCCAAGGCCGACGTGGACAGCAACATCGTGCTCACCGAGGGCGGCGACTTCGTCGAGATCCAGGGCAGTGGCGAAGAAGCCACCTTCACCCAGGCGCAGTTCGATGCGATGCTCATTCTAGGCCGCAAAGGCGTGGCCGAACTCTGCGCGCTCCAGCAGCAGGTCATCGACAGCGCCATGAAACCCGCCGAGCCGACAGATTTGAAGAAGCTGGCGGACTTCTTTGGGAAGAAATGAAGTCCGTAGGTGTCTGCGCTCTAGTTGGTGGTCTGCCACCGCTGGAGCGTAGCCCACGTCAGCCATGATTGTGTGCAGGCACTTCGCCGGCCTGGATATCTAGACCTTCTCCCAGCCCCAAAGCAGCGTGTAAACCAGCGCGCCGATGCCACCGCCGATCATCGGGCCGATGACGGGAATCCAGGCATAGCCCCAGTCGCTGCTGCCTTTGCCGGCGATGGGCAGGACGAAGTGCGCGAGGCGTGGGCCGAGATCACGGGCGGGATTGATGGCGTAACCTGTGGGACCACCAAGCGAAAGACCGATGGCCCAGACGATGACGCCGACGAGCACCGGGCCAAATCCATCCGCGAAGCCCGTCGTGGGATCGAGATTCGCCGGGGAAAGGATGGCCAGCACACCGATGACCAGCATGGCCGTGCCGATGATCTCGCAGATCAGATTCGAGAGCGGATGCCGGATCGCGGGGGCTGTGGCGAAGACGCCAAGCTTCGCGCCTGTGTCATCTGTGACCTTCCAGTGCGGTAGATAAGCCAGCCACACGAGCACTGCGCCGAGGAAAGCGCCGACCATTTGAGCGGCCATGTACATCGGAGCCTCCGCCCATGGCAGTCTGCCGAGAGATGCCATCGCCAGCGTGACGGCCGGATTCAGATGCGCGCCGCTGATGGAAGCCGTGCAGTAAACCGCCACCGTGACGGCGAGCGCCCAGCCTGTGGTGATCACGATCCATCCGGCATTGTGCCCTTTGGTTTGTTTCAGCACGACATTTGCCACCACGCCATCGCCCAGCAGGACGAGGATCATGGTGCCGATGAGTTCAGCGAGGGGAGCATTCATGGGGGTTGGTTAGAGAATATCCGCGAGGCTATCGTGTCACTAAATGAACGACAAGACTATCTTGGCTGCTTGACAGAACCACTGCTTGCCCGTGATCGTACCCAAGCTCCCGCTCCCGTGTCCCAGTACTTCCTTACCAAATCCGGCAAGACCGTCGGCCCATGCACTCTCGATGACCTCCGCAGTTACCTCGCTTACGGTTCAGTGAGAGACAGTGATCTGACGATGCGGGCGGGTGAGGAGGTCTGGATGCCGCTGCGCCAACTGGAAGAACTCCAACTCGATCAGGGCACCGAGTCCCTGCAGGAGATTACACGCCGTCGGCGTATCGTGCGCTATCGGGAGTATGAAAAAGTGCCTCTGAAGCAGCGCGGAGGTTGGGTGATTCAGGAGATGCTCCTGGGTTTCCTGTTCTTTCCCCCAAAGCTCTGGCGTATCTCCGCCACCGTGTTTCAAGAGCGCATCTTTAGTCGTGCTGCCGATCCGGAAGGCTTCCTCAAGTCCTGGCCGCGCTGGGTCGAGACGGTCGTGCAGATCATGCTGATCGTGAACGCCGTCGTCTGGGTTCTCATGCTCTGGCTCCTGACCAGCAATGCGATGCCCATCGTGCGTGAACTCGTCGGCCTGCTGAAGACCGGCATCGCCGACCTCCAGTCATTCATGGGCAACTAGCTGTCGAAGGATTTTCGACACGCGGCATGTCCCGTGTATGCTTTCCCCATGAAAATCGATGCCATCGCGCGCCTGGAGCGCCATGCGAAACGTCTCGGCGAGATCGCTGCCGTGCTCGGCAAGTATGGTCTGGCGGATCTGCTCGGCGGCCTGGACTATCCCTGGCTGAAGGACAAGCTGCGCAGTGCCGACGGTCAGGCACTGGCCGGCGTGACCACCGCCGCACGCGTGCGCATGGCGATGACGGAACTCGGCACCACCTTCATCAAGCTCGGTCAGATGCTCAGCACCCGCGCTGATCTCATCGGCCATGAAATGACTGAGGAACTGGCAGAACTGCAATCCAATGTGCCCGCTGAATCGGTCGAGTCCGCACGCGCAATCATTGAGCAAGACCTCGGGGCGACACTGGAGGAACTGTTCGCCGAGTTCGATGAAACCCCCATCGCCGCCGCCTCCATCGCGCAGGTCTATGGCGCGGTATTGCCAGACGGCGAGCGCGTGGTGGTGAAGGTGCGGCGCACCGGCATCGAGAGCAAAGTCGTCACCGATCTGGAGATCGTACAGTTGCTCGCGGAGTTGATCGAAAAGCAATCCGCGTCGCTGCGTCCGTATCAGCCCGTCGCCATTGTCCGCCAGTTCCGCCGCACCTTGCTGCGCGAGATGGACTTCACCTATGAGAAGCGAAACCTCGAGGAGTTCGCCCTGCATTTCAGCGATGATCCCACCGTCTGCATCCCGCGCTCGTATCCCGAACTTTGCTCCCAGCAGATCGTCACCATGGATCGCCTGGATGGCATCCCCGGCACGGACATCGAAGCGCTGAAGGCCTCGGGTGAAAACCTCGCCGAGTTCGCCAAGCGTGGCGCGAACATGTACCTGGAGATGGTCTTCCGCGATGGCTTCTACCACTCCGACCCGCATCCCGGAAACCTCATGCTCCTGCCCGGAGCCGTCGTCGGCGTGGTGGACTGCGGCCAGGTGGGCCGCATCGACGACGAGCTGCGCGATGAAGTGGAGTCGCTCCTGCTCGGCATCGTGGAAAACGACGCTGCTCAAGTCACCGAACAAGTCCTGCGTCTCGGCTCCGTGCCGCCCGACTGCCCACATGATCGCCTCCGCGCCGATCTCGATGACTTCATGGCCGACTACGTCGGGCATCCGCTCAGTGACATCAATGTCGGTTCGGCGCTCAGCTCGCTGATCGAGATCATCCGCCGTTATCACATCACCCTGCCGCCGCCGCTGGCCGTGCTTTTGAAAACGATCATCGTGCTCGAAGGCACCAGCCGCCGCTTCAGCCCCGATGTCAGTCTCGCCGAGCTGATGCAGCCCTTCTGCCATGGCATCATCATGCGTCGCTTCGGCCCAAAGCGTCTTATGCGCCGCGCGCGTCGTGCCTATCGCGACTGGGACCGCTTCATCTCCGCCCTGCCGCGAGACCTGACCGACCTCCTGGCCCGCTTCCGCGATGGCACCCTCACGGTGCATCTCGATCATCGTCATCTCGATCCCATCGTGAACCGCCTCGTCCTCGGCGTGCTCACCGCCGCCATCTTCCTCGGCTCCTCCCAGCTCTGGAGCAGCCAGGCCCAGCCCCTCCTCTTCGGCATCTCCGTCTTCGGCGCCCTCGGTTACATGATCAGCCTCTACCTCGGCTGGCGCCTCCTCCGCGCCATTCGGAAGTCAGGGAATATCAATTCGAAGGATTGAGTTCACCCATGCTTCCGAATCACTTGGATGAACTCTGGCAGGTAGGTCTGGGCTTTCTTTTCGCCGACGCCGCGGATCTTGAGGCCTTCTTCGAGGCTCTTGGGTTTCAGGCGGGTGAGGAACTCGAGCGTTTGATTGCTGAAGATGAGGTAGGCGGGCACGCCCTCCGCCATGGCCACGACATTGCGATGGCGTTTGAGCTTCTCGAAGAGGGCGTCATCAAAGCCCAACTCGCGGGTGGAGACTTCGGCTTCGGTGAGCTTCACGCCGGGCTTCGTGGGCTGGCTGGCGGCGGATGCGGTGCTGGGCCACATCATGCGGATGTTGGAGCCTTTGCGCATGATGTCGGCACCTTTGGGCGTGAGCGTGACGAGGGGATACTCGCCAGTGCTGGTCTCGATGAGGCCCTGCTTTTCCATCTCGCCAAAGAGCGGGTGCATGGCGCTGGTGCCGATGCTTTTGAGCAGGCCGTAGGTGCTGAGTTGATCAAGCCCGGCTTCGACGATCTCCTTGGATTTGCTGCCGACGAGCATCTGGATGATGCGGCCTTTGCCAAAGCGCGGCTCCCAGGTGCCGTCGGCGCGTTTCGTGGACATACGGGCGATGCCGCTGAGCACCTGCCGCAGCAGGGTGACTTCATCGGCGGTGCCTTCGCGGGCGGTCTGGACGCCGTTGCGACGGCAGATGTCGCAGGTGCCACAGGGCTGGCTTTCGTGCTCGCCGAAGTAGGCCAGGATCTGCTGCTGACGGCAGCGTTGCTCGTCGTAGCAGAGGTCGATCATGGACTTCAGCTTCGAGCGATCTCGGCGGTCTTTTTCACGCAGGGCATTCGCGTCGATCTTCAGGTGGCGCGTGAGCACATCGGGCTGAAGCAGTCGAGTACCGCGCACGCGTTTGCCGGGGATGTCGAAGCGCTCGATGTAGCCCGCGCGCGCCAGATGCCCGAGCGATGAGCTGACGGCCATGCTGTTCTTCAATCCGGCGTAGTCGGTGAGGTCTTCGATGGTAGCTTCGACTTCGTGCTGGGAGTTGGCCTTGTTCAGCAGGGCCTGGTAGATGCTCTGGATGACGTCGAGGCTGGGGTTCGCGCCATCGAGGAAAAACTCCTGCGTCTTGGTATCGGCGAAGTTGAAAAAGAGCTCGCACCAGGAGGGCTCGCCATCGCGGCCGGCGCGCCCGGCTTCCTGGTAGTAGGCCTCGATGCTGCCGGGCACGTCGTAATGCACGACGAAGCGGACATCGCTGCGGTCGATGCCCATGCCGAAGGCGTTGGTAGCCACGGCGATGTCGCGTTCGCGGCTGATGAACTGGTTTTGCCGCGACTCGCGCTCTTTGTCATCGAGCCCGCCGTGATACTCCACGGCCTTGATGTTCATCTCGGCGAGAGCCTCGCCCACTTCATCGACCCGCTTGCGTGTGGAGCAGTAGATGATGCCTTTTTTGTGCTCACGGATGATTTGTTTCAGCCGTGCATACTTGTCGTCGTGCTTCTTCGTGTGCGTGACGTTCAGGCTGAGATTTGGCCGCTGAAATCCGCGAATGGTGACAAAGGGATCACGCAGGGTGAGCACCTTTAAAATATCCGCGCGCACCTCGGTGGTGGCCGTGGCCGTAAGTGCGACGACCTGGGGTCTGCCGAGTTCTTCGAGTGCCTCGCCGAGGCGGAAGTAGTCGGGCCGGAAATCATGTCCCCACTGGGAGAGGCAGTGCGCCTCATCCACGGCAAAGAGGGCGATCTCGACCTGCCGCATCGTGTTCGTGAACATGCGGCTGCGGAAGCGCTCCGGGGCGACATAGACGAGCTTGTATTCACCACGCCGCAGCGCCGCGATGCGCTCCTGCTGCTCGCCGAGGCTGAGGGTGCTGTTGATCAGCGTAGCGGGAATGCCGCGCCGCTCCAGCGCATCCACCTGATCCTTCATCAGCGCGATAAGCGGACTGACGACGATGGTCACGCCTTCCATCACCAGCGCGGGGAGCTGATAGCAGAGCGACTTCCCGCCGCCCGTCGGCATGATGACGAGGGTGTCCCGCCCGCCGAGGATGTTCGCCATGACCTCCTCCTGCCCATCCAGGAACTCGCGGAAGCCAAAATACTTCCGCAGCGCTTCACGGGCATCGTGAATCGGTGTGGAGTCGGCGGAGAGGATGTCGGGTTCAGTGTCCAAGGGCGGGCACTTCATGCGGAGGAAGCGGCGCAGATGCAAGCAGGCTTCTCGATCACGCCCGGCGTATCATTGAACCCATGCCAGCGCCGCGCGTCTGTGCTACGCCCTCTCATGAAACTCCTCCTGCTCCTGACTCTGCTGCCCACCGTGCTCTGCGCGCAGGTGATAGCACCGGCGTGGACGAGTTCGCTCACGAAGTCGGCCCCAGGCTCCTTCGCACCGCTCGCGCCCTGCCGTGTCGTCTTTGACCTGAGCTGGAACAACCTCGTCTCCGCCGGCTCGGCGAAGGTGGTGATGCAGGAGGCAGGAGTGTATCAAGTCGCGCGTGCGGAGGCTGGCACCTCGGGTTTTGCGCGGTCGCTGTGGAGCTACGACTGCGTAATGACTTCGGTCATGGAGCGTGGGCCGCTGAGGGCGGTCTATCTGAACCACTCCGAGACGGATGATCGCGAGACGATCGCCTACAAGGTCGGCTTTTCATCGCTGAAAGTGCTGACGGAAACGCTGCTGATTCCCAAAGGTGGCGCTGCGAAAAAGAGCACCGCCATCTGCCCCTACGGCCCCGTGGATGATCTGCAATCGGCCATCCTTTTTGTGCGCAGTCAGCCGCTGAAGCAGGGCGATTCCATCACGCGGGTGGTGCAGCCCTTTGATCGCCCTTACCTCGCGACCTTCACCGTCGTAAGTCGTGAAACTCGCAAAGTGCAAGGCACGACATATCCCACGATCAAACTGGATGTGAAGATCCGCAAACTCGACCGCAAGACGCTGGCGCTCGGCAGCTTCAAGAAAGTGAAGACCGCCACCATCTGGGTCAGCGATGATGCTTGGAGACTGCCCATCGAGATGCACGCCGACATCTTCGTCGGCTTCATTTCTGCGACGATGACGAAGCGTGAGGCGCTGACGGGCAAGGCAGGGCAGGGGACTTTGCCTGTGGGGATGACACCGTAGTCACTTCCCCGGCTTCTTTTTTGCCACGGCTTTCAGCAGCGTCGCGGGCTTCCAGCCTCGGGGTTGGGTGATGCCTTTGCTGGTCCACTCCATGCCGCGCTCGATCCAGTCTTCGCGCCACTCTTCATAGGAAAGGCCATCGTCATCATCGCTGACACCGAATTGGAAGCCGCAGGCGGGGCAGATCTCGAAGGAGCCGCCGCCGGACTTGCTACGTGGGGCTTCCTTTAGGTGGTCGAACCCGCAGACGGGGCAGTTATGGGTGGTTTTCATCACTTGAAAGGGAGTTGCGCGGGCTGGATGAGCCTGCCGGGCTGGCGCTGCCAGTAGCCCGGGTTGTTTGGGCGGAAGTAGGTCTTCGTGGTGCCGTTGCGATTGTAGGCGGCAAAGGCTCGTGTCTTCGGATCATAGACTCGAAGGGTTTCGTCAGCGTCATCCCACTTCATCTGAAGCTGTCCGGCCTTGGCCCGCTGGAGGAAGTGCCAGGCTTGGGCGGCGTAATCTTCCGTGGACTGGCTTTGGAAATCTGCGCCGTGGCGGTCGTAGTGATCCTGGAGCGACTCCCAGTAGCCCCAGCTCACGCGCGCTGGCGGTGCTCGTGCGGTGGTGGATGGCGCGGACACGGGTTTTGTCTTCGGTGTCTCGGGGGTGAGGGCATCGACGAGCTTTTCGAGCATGGACTTCGGTGCCTCCACTTTGGGCGGCAGGGCACCGGCAGGTTTTACATTGCTGCCCATGGTAAAGCTGCCTGCGCCGAGCTGCTGACGCGCACTGCCAACCTGATAAAAGTAAGTCGTGCCCTGAGTCAGGCTGCTGAGCGTGACTGTGTGATCATCCGTGACTACGCCTTCGAGCTTCTGATCCAGCTTTCCAACTGCCGTGCCATAGCTCACGCGCGTGCCGCAGGCCACGTCGGTGCGCCAGGCGATGGTCGCGCTGCTTTCGCTCTGCGTGACTTTCGGGCCAGACACCAGCTCAACCGCGTGAACCGTGAGTGCGGTAAACAAAAGAAGAATGGCGGCGATGACTCGTGGCATGATTCCGAGACTAGCGGCTGCCCGTGAAATGCCAAGCGCTGGAATCTCGGCTAACGAAACCACATTCGAGCCGTTCTGACTTGCCGCCCGTGCGGCCTCCTGCCAGTCTCGCCCTCTCTCCCCCATGATCCGCCCTTTCCTGACCTCCGCCGCCCTCGTGCTGGCCATCGCTCTGACCGCTTGCGACAAGAAGCCCGCCGCTGCTCCTGCGCCTGAGAAATCCACACCTAAAGTCGAGGTCAAACCCGTCACCGCCGAGGCGAAGCCTGCTGCCGAGCCGACGAAACCGGCGGCTGAGATGCCTTTTCCCGATGCAGTGGACATCGGTGAGTTCGGAAGTGAGGAACCCGTAGAGCGTGAAGATCTGCCTGCACGCGGCATCATCACGTTTGGACCGGGCGACTATGAACATTCAAATCAGGCGCACTGGGAAACGTATCTGTGGTCAAAGTTCAAAGCCAAGCGCTGGGGCAAATATCAGGTGCGACTGACCTACACGCTGCGCCGTGCCTCACTGGGAATGCAGTTCCGCATCGGCGACCTCGTTTCCAAGAAGCCGCTCAAGTCATCGGTGACTCCACGCAGGATGTATCTTGGCACGGTTCATATTCAGAACGCGGGTGACTTCCCCTTCTCGATGATCACGCCGCCCGCAGAGGATGGCAGCTTCAAGCTCCTGGAGCTGGCACTCATCCCGACTGCTGAAGGTGAAGCGATCACTCAGGCTGCGGATGGCAGCGTCACCCTGCTGGCAAAGGACGCAACGACATGGTCGGAGAACATGCGGTATGAACCGAAGCCCGAGAAAAACTGTCTCGGCTTCTGGACGGAGGCCGATGACTTTGCCGAATGGGAGTTCACGGCGACGAAGCCAGGGAAATACAAGGTCAGTGTCAGCTATGGCTGCGGTGGTGGTAACCACGGTAGCGAAGTCGAACTGAAGCAAGGAACACAATCCCTGAAGTGGACGACCCAGGA
>JBILPY010000257.1:0-6234 GCA_044373575.1 Prosthecobacter sp.
TTCTTTCTGGAGATCAAGGACACGGTGCGCGTGGTACCGGAACTGACGCGGCAGCTCGCGGGTTGGAAGTCACGGGCCTCGCAGCTCTGCATCATCGCGTTTGACCGGGCGGTGGCGCAGGAGTGCAAGAAGGCGATGCCGTGGATGCCGGTGTATCGCCTTTCCGCCGAGAAAACAAAGGACAAGAAGCCGGTGGATCTGGCAAAGCTGATCAGCGATACGAAAGCGGATAGTCTGGACGGTCTGGACCTGGGGCTGAAGTGGGAGTGGTCCCCTGCCCTGGTGGAGCAGGTGCGCGCGGCGGAACTGAAGCTGTATGTGTGGACGGTAAATAAGCCGGAGGATGCACGCCGACTGGCCGCGCTGGGCGTGGATGGCATCACGACGGATAATCCGGTGATGCTGCGTGAGGCTGTGAAACCCTGATCATGCGCGTGCGTCTCCTCGGCCCGGCTTTTCTTTTCATGCTCAGCACGCTGGCGCAGGCGGATGAGGCGCTGGATGCAGCGCTGGATGGCATCGCGCCCGAACTGCGAAAGTGGGCGACGGTCTGTGTGGTTTCGGAGAAGGCGGGCAAACCTGCCTTTGAGTGGCATGACTACCGCGACACAGGAACGCGGACGGACTTCTGGCCGGCGAGCACGATCAAGCTCTACACAGCCATCGCCGCCTGTGTGCGGATGAACCAAAAGGGCTTCACCCTGGATGCAGCGGTGCAATTTCAGCATGAGGAGAAAGGCGTGTGGAAGCTGGACAGCGCCCGCTCACTGCGGGAGATGCTGAGCGAGGTCTTCCGCCGCTCGTCGAATGAGGACTACACGCTGCTGCTGCGGCTATGCGGGATCGACTGGCTGAACCGGGAGTTTCTGACGCCGGAGACCGGCTTCGAGAAGTCGGCGCTGATGCGCGGCTATGTGAAAGAGCGGCCCTGGAGCTACATCCGCGAGGAGACGCAGCGTCTGCGGGCAATGAGTGCGGACGGCATCACGAAGCAGACCTGGGAGCACCGCTGGTCAGGCCACTCCTACTCCGCCGAGCGCGGAGCGACGATCATCGATGCGAAGACGGGAAACATGACCACGCCGCGCGATCTGGCGAACTGCCTGCGGCGGCTGATGTTTCATGCCGAATTGCCGCCGGAGGAGCGCTTTGACCTGAGCCAGGAGCAGGTGGATTTTCTTTTGCACGGGGCGGAGGGGTTGACGGGCCTGGAGACGAAGCACGCTGATTCTGGCCCGAGCGCGTGGAAGGACGGGCTGGAGACGCTCTTCCCCGACGCGCGCTTTTATCACAAGTGCGGAGTGATCAGCGACTACGCGCTGGAGGTTGCCTGTGTGGATGATCGCGCGAACGGCGGCCCCTGCTTCATCCTCGTGCCGGTGATTCATGCCGGCCTCGCCACGAAACCGGTGTCGGGGGAGAAGCACATCAGCGCGATGAGCCGGGCCATCGGTGCGTGGGTGAAGACGCGGCGGTGAGCCAAACTTCCCGAACTCGCCTGTTGCTCCGCAGGGCACGCCGCCGCTACAATCATGCCCCGTCATGAAGAAGATTCCTTTCACCACCCGCCGCCAGTTCCTCAGCACCAGCGCTGCCGCGCTCAGCTTTCCCATGATCGTGCCGCGCTCCGTGTTCGGTGCGGCAGGCCGCCCGGCTCCCTCGGAGCGGATCACGGTGGGTGCCATCGGTTGGGGCACCATTGCCGGGGACTGGACACCTTCGTTTTTAAACAATGACAAGTGCCAGGTGATCGCCGTGGCGGACCCGATGAAGGAGTACGGGCACTACGGTTACGATGGCAAGGAAACCGGAGGTCGTGAGGCCGGGAAGAAGATCATCGACGCGCACTACTCGCAGTCCGCAAACAAGCCCGCGAAGGTCTGCACTGCTTATGCCGACTTCCGCGAGATGATCGAGAAGGAAGACCTCGACGCGGTGCAGGTCTCCACGCCGGATCATTGGCACGCCTACATGGCCGTCTATGCCGCCCGCAAGGGCAAGCACATCTACGGGCAGAAGCCCCTGGCCCTGAACATCGCCGAAGGCCGCCTCATGGCGGACGAAGTGGCGAAGGCAGGCGTGACCTGGCAGACCGGCAGCCAGCAGCGCAGCGACATCTACTTCCGCATGGCCTGCGAGATGGTGCGCAATGAGCGCATCGGCAAACTCAAGCGCGTCCGCGTGGGGCTGCCTGGCGGACATTCCAACTGGAACGGCATGGCGGACAAGACCGAGGTGGCACCGGTGCCGGCGGACTTCGATTATGAAATGTGGCTCGGCCCTGCTGAGCAGATGGACTACCGCCCCGCCCTGCTGCCCCTGAACTGGCGGCATAATTTCAACTTCTCCGGCGGCATGATCACCGACTTCGGAGCGCACCACATCGACATCGCCCAGTGGGGCATGGGCACCGAGCACACCGGCCCGGTGGAAATGAAGAACATCTCCGGCACGCGGAACAAAGACGCGCTGTACAACACCGCCACGGCCTTCAGCTTTGAATGCGTGTATGACAACGGCCTCGTGATGCACGTCGCTAGCCCGGATCACAAACTCATGCCGGAAGTGGAGGCTGCGCTTCAGACTTCGGGAGCCAAGAAACCCTTCGACCACGTCGGCGTGCTCTTTGAAGGCGATGCTGGGAAGTGGATCTATGTGAACCGTGGCAAGATCACCGCCAGCGATCCCGCCATTCTGCGCGAGAAGATCAGCGAGAAGGAGATCCATCTCTATGAGAGCAAGGATCACACGGACAACTTCCTGAGCTGCATCTACGACGGTAAGCGCACCGCCACGCCGGTGGAAATCAGCCATCGCAGCATCACCATTGCCCATCTGGCAAACATCGCCCTCCGCACCGACAGCGCGGGACTGAAGTGGAATCCACAGACGGAGAAGATTGAGGGCAACGAGGCGGCATCGAAACTGCTCTCCAAGGAATGGAGAAAACCGTGGGTGCTGTGAACCAACGAAACGCCCTTCTTACCCCCTCTGCCCTGATGACTGGACGCGCTCTGTTCCTTGCCTTTGCCCTGACAGGCGGCGCATGGGCGCAGACGCTCCAGCTCAATCCGGCGGACATGCTAAAGAACAGCGGCATCGGCCAGACCCAGCCTGCTGCTCCCGCCGCAGCGCCGGCTCAGGAGACTGCCGCGCCCGCCACACCCGCAGGTCCGGCAAAGATCGCCCAGGGTTATCTTTATGTGGAGCCTTATCAGGCGCGGTTTGAGATGCTGATGGATGCCCCCCGTTTTCTGCACTGGCTGAATCCGCTGAAAGAGCAGCCAAAAACCCTCGATGAAGCCACCCAGAAGGCTGCCTGCGAGGCTGCAAAGGAACAGGTGCTCGACTGGTGCCGGCTGAGCACGGGCGGAACGCGGATCGAGGGGAACTTCATCGGCGTCAGCATGGTCAAAGGCAAACCTGGAGCCACTCTGCCCATGGAGCCCAGCGAATCCCTGACCACCAACGAGGCCATGTTTGGCTTCACCTGGGAATACCCCACCCCTCCCGGCCCGGATGAGATCGTTGTGGAATGGCGGGGCTTCATCGAGGAGATCACGACACTCCCCGTGCGCATCTTTTTCGGCTCCCAATCCGAGGTTCTTGAAGCCAGCACCCTCCTGCCCAAAATCTCCTGGAAAGCCCAGGGCCGCCTGCCGCTGCCTGCGCCACTGGCAAAGGTTCCAGCGATCACCGTTACGGCCAGCTTTCTGATACCAATCGCCACCATCCTTTGGGTCCTCGGAGGGGCGATCTTCCTGACTTTCGTGAGGCTGCATGACCAGCATCTACCAGGGGGCTCCATGCCCTTTATCGGTGCCTGGGTTCTCGGCGCCGTGCTGAGTTGGCCGATTTTAAACATCGACCTCGGAGGCAAGGCTCAAGTGCCCGAGATCACCGAAAAGAAAGACGCCGAAGCCGTCCTCACGCCTCTGCTACGCAATGTGTATCGGGCATTCGATCACCGCAACGAATCGGAGATTTATGATGTGCTCGCCCGCAGCGTGGATGGCGAGCTTCTGCGGAAGCTCTACCTGGAAACCATCCAGGCCCTGACTCTGGAAGGCCGGGAAGGCACCCGCGTGACGATCAGTGAATTCAGCGCCGATATCACGGGCGTGCAGTCCGCGCCCAGCAGCGATGGCTTCATCACGGAGTGTCAATGGACCGCGATGGGGAATGTCGGCCACTGGGGCCACAGCCACACCCGAGTGAACCGCTACACCGCCAAAGTCACCATCACCCCGGTGGCCAACGCCTGGAAGATCACCCAGCTTGAGGTGACTGAAGCGCGGCGGCTTTGACGGCTTGTCAGCAGGCGGGATGATTCAGGCTTGCCAAGAAAACAGCTTTCTGGTGTGATCCGTTCACCCCCGACTTGTTCTCCATGAGCTATCTCCGTCTCTGGCTGGCGCTCCTGCTGGCCCCGTTTTATTCTCAGGCAGCGTTTCCCACTCTCTACATGAAGCCGTTGGTGCTTCAGCAGATTCATTCGCCCACCTGCATCGTCCATGCGCCGGATGGCAGCGGGCGGTTGTTCGTCTGTGATCAGGCCGGGCAGATCCGCATCATCAAAGATGGGATGATTTTGCCCGCGCCATTCATGGACATCTCAAACACGGCGGCCGTGGTGGCGGATCGAAAGGTCATCGGGGTGAACACAGGCTACTCCGAACGAGGTCTGCTGAGTCTGGCCTTTCATCCTGGGTATGCCGACCCCATGTCTCCAGGCCACCGGAAGTTTTATGTGAACTACATTAAAACTTATCAGAATGGGATTGATCCACCACCCCACGACGGAAGTCCCAGCAGTGCCTGGCCGCAGATCAGCACGACAGTCATTGCTGAATTTCAGGTCTCAGCATCCAACCCTGACATCGCCCTTCCTGCCACCGAACGAAAACTCCTGCTCTACCCGCAGCCCCAGACCAATCACAACGGCGGCGGTGTGGTCTTCGACTCCGCTGGCTTGCTCTACATCGGCAGCGGTGATGGAGGAAGTTCCAACGATAATAATATTGGGCATAGCGGTGGCTCTGCAGCACTTCCAAACAACTGCCTGGGCAACGGCCAGGACAAGACCGTGTATCTCGGCAAGATCCTCCGCATTGATCCCCTCGGCACCAACGGCCAAAGTGGCCAGTATGGCATCCCGCCGGGCAATCCTTTCGTCAGTGCAGGTGGCGGCGTGAAGGAGGAGATCTACGCCTATGGTATCCGTAATCCCTGGGGCTTGGCCTTTGACGATGGCGTCAGCCCGGCGCGGCTCTACTGCGCGGATGTCGGCCAGGGGCGCATCGAAGAGGTGAACATCATCGTCAATGGTGGCAACTACGGCTGGCGCTACATGGAGGGCACAGAGCGTCCGTCCTTTTCCTCCACCATGGCTCATCCGGGCGGCACGCTAATCCCGCCCATCGTCGAGTATGCGCACCCGGACATCATCGGCACGACTTTGCCCAAACTCGGGCTCTCCGTCACGGGCGGTTATGTCTATCGAGGTGCAGCGATCCCCGCTTTGCAGGGCAAGTATGTCTTTGGCGACTACGGTGCCACGTCCGGTGCCCCCAGCGGTATCCTCATGGGTCTGGAGGAGACTGCCCCGAACACCGGCACCTTCACCTTCACTCAGTCGATTCCACTCGTGGGCGGCAATCCCTTCTCCATGCGCGTGATGTGCCTGGGCAAAGACGCTGCCGGTGAAATCTATGTGGGGACGAAAGTCTCCGGCGGAGTCATGGCACTCGAAAACGGCCTGCCCAACGGCGGCATCTACAAACTCGTCGCCGCGCCGACGAATCCCGCGCCGATCACACTCACCGCCTTGAAGGACAACTCCATGTTCACCGAAACCGGCGGCGGTGGCGAGGAACTCAGCAATGGCGCGGGAGATCTCTTCACTGGCACCTCCACCCCTTTGGTAGTTGGAGAACCAGGTGAAATTCGCCGTGCTCTGCTCTCCTTTGATTTCAGCAGTGTCCCAGCAAGCACACGCATCGGCTCCGCCATCCTCCAACTCCGTCTGACAAACGCCGAGACGCCCGCCACGAATCCCCAGCGCAATACCTTCGTGAATCGCGTGCTCCAGCCCTGGGGAGAGGCGGGCTCCTTCAGTTCCACAGGTGGAGGAGTAGCCCTCACGGGTGATGCCACCTGGGTCAGCCGTCTGTATTCACCCTCCAGCCCCCAGCTCTGGGACAATGAAGGCGGAGACTTCTCCACCACGCTCTC
>JBILPY010000258.1:0-6230 GCA_044373575.1 Prosthecobacter sp.
TAGCATCAAGCTCAAAATCGCTTTGGACATCGTTCGCCCCGCAGGTTGGATTTCCAAGGTCGGCTGGGGGCCGCAACCGCTCGGTTTCAACATGGACCCACTCGTGCAGAAGAACATCACGCTGCAAGGAAGCTTCAGCCACAACTGGCCCATTTGGGAGCGCGTCATAGCCCTCATGAGCAGCGGTCAGTTTAATGTGAAGCCGATCATCGGCGGTGTCTGGCCCGTGACGGAATGGCACGAAGCCTTCGAGAAGATGCACAAAGGTGAAGTCGTGAAGAGCGTACTGCGGCCGGTGTGAGTTGCCTGAAGGTTTGAGCGAGGATGGGGCGTTTACCACGCCCCATGAAACTCCTCCTGCCGATCCTACTCGTCGCCACCACCGCTTTTTCTGCAGACTACTCGCGCGTCATTTTCTCTGACGACTTCAGTGCCGAAGGCTTCGGCAAAGCCTGGGGACACTATAAAAGCTCCAGCATCGTCAAAGACGGCGTGCTGGTCGGCATCACGGCTCCAACGTCGGACCACAGCGCCGTGGATCACATCCGCATCACAGGAGAGCGTGATCTCGAAGTCTCGGTGAAGTTCCGCTTTGTCAGCGACAAGGCAAAGAGCTTCAACGTCTGGTTCGACGACAAGAACTATAAGGGCTCCCACGCCGGTCACATCTGCCAGGCCACCATCAGCCCCACGAGCGTGAACATCGCCGATGCCAAGACCGGTGGCTTTGACCTCACCGGTGGCCTTTACGACCGCAAGAAAACCAATCAACTCACCGAGGACGAGAAGAAGATGCTCGCCAGCAAGCAGACACGCATCCCAACGAAAGTCAGCCTTCAGGAATGGCACACACTTGTCGTTCAAACGGGCGGTGATGAACTCAGCGTCAGCATTGACGGTAAATCTGTCGGTAGTTTCAAATCATCCGGTATCACGCACGACACGAAGTCTCTCATCAGCCTCACCACGAATGCGGTGGACGTGGAATACGACGACTTCAGCCTCAAAGGTGTGGCAAAACCCTGATCAGAAACTCAGCTCACGGGCCATGACTCCGGCAGGGGAACGATCTTCCTCTGCCGCTTTTCAAAACGGACCGTCGTTGTGTAGCCAACGCTACGAACCAGCGTCAGTGCCTTGTCGAAATCCACACCCACATCGGTGGGCAGATGCGCGTCGGAGTTGATCACGATGGGCACCTTGGCGTCAAAGGCCATCTCCAGCATCTCGCGCGCTGGATAGATCTCGCGCACATCTTTTCGCAAACCCGCCGTGCTCACCTCCATCACGCCCTGAGTGTCCGCCAGAGCCTGGATCACCGGCTCATAGTAGCGGCGCAGATCACCTTCGGGCCGAAGGCCGAAGCGCTTCGCCAGATCCGGGTGGGCGTAGAAATCAAACATCCGCGCGCGGATCATCTGCTCGTAGAGTTTCCAGTACATGCCCCACATGTGCTCGATGTCGCTCGCCGACTTCCAGCGCGAGACATGCTTCGGGTCATCCACCGCGATGCCATCATGGATGTAATGCACGCTGCCGATGAGGTAATCCCAGTCCGCCATCCCTGTCGTCTGCTCGATCCAGCCTTCCCTGCCCTCCAGATAGTCACACTCCAGCGCGAGCCGGATCGGGAAATCAGGCAGTGCTTCCCTCGCCTCCTCCACCAGTTCGAAATAGCGCGGCAGGTCTGAGATCAACATCCGCCAGTCATCATACTTCTCCGGCATCGGATTGTGGTCCGAGAGGCCGATCTCAGCCAGTCCGATGGCCTGCGCATGACGTGCGTAATCGACTGGATTCCCTTCCGCGTGAAGGCAGAGCGGCGTGTGCGTGTGATAGTCCGTGAGCATGGCGTTCCCTGCGTCACTTTTCCCAAGGCGCAAGCACTTCCATCCTTTACTCCCGCCTTGGATTCTCGCTGATATAAGCCGCCAGTGACCTTCCCAGTCCTGCACCGACCTTGCCGTAGCCTTCCACAGACATCAGCGGGCTGTTCCAGCCGGTTTCGAGCGTGACGGAGATGGTAGAATTACTCGTGTTTGTCCGCACCCAGCCGCTGCTCATTCGTCCACGCTCTTCATCCGTCGTCACATAGGTGGCGAAGCGATACTTCGGCTGCACGGGCATGGGTTCGGTGATGTTGGAGGCGGCGAGTTCGATCCAGCGCTGGTAGTTCCGCTGCTGGATGCCGATCATGCGCTCAAAAGCAAAGGGGCCGAAGAAAAAGATCGGATCGTTCGCGCCGGGATTGTGCAGGTCGATGAAGACATCGAGCCCATGCTTCGCGTGAATTTCACGGATCATCTTCTGCGCTGCCGCCACCTCGGGATAGATCGGCTCGGCGGCCCAGTCGCGATTATGATCACGCGGCACGGCCTCCTTGCCACCAGCGCCGAGCGTGGCGTTATCCACGTCCATGATCGGGATGTAATGCAGGCAGGTCTTAGCACGCAGGTCCTTGGCTTCATCGCTGGCATACCAGGTGATGAAACCACGCCCGACCTGGCTGCCGCCTGCTTCCCACGCGTGCTGACGCGAGCCGACCCAAACCTGATGCGGTGCGTTTTCATCGCCGATGCGGACGCCATGCACAGGCCGACCACCCCGCGTCTTCGCCAGTTCAAAGCGCCTCGATTCCGGCAGCTTCGCCGCGATGTCGTTAAGCAACTTCTCCGCATCGGCTGGGACAAACGGCGGCCCCCAGGCAAACGACATCGTCGTAGCCTCCGCCTTGATCGTGTAGCTCATCACTTTGTCCGAACTGAGCGTGCCTTTGGCGGATGGCTTCCACGTCATGCCATCGACACTGATCCAGGCCTGCTTCGGCTGGCACCAAGCGGTGGCGAGCACCGTCTTGTCAAGAAAAGGCTTCGTCTGTGCCTGCACTTCCAGCGTGAACGCCTCTCCCACAGTGAGCCCTTCCAGCTTGAAGAACCACCAGCACGGCCAGCCGCGTCCCTCGCGTAGTGCGGGCATAATGCGGAGAGTCTTCGAAGGCTGATCCAGACTCACGACCTCCGCATTGCCGCCTTCAAAGTCGGTCAGTACACGCAGTTCAGCATGGGCGGTGAGTGTGATCAAGAAGACGAGTGATAGCAGGCGCATGATGAAGCTGAACGTCACGCGCTTGCGCGATTGTTCACCGACTCAGGCACAGCTCAAATCAAACGCCGCTGATGCCACACGCTGGCCGTTGATTTGCAACTCCACCCGGTGGCTGCCTGAGTAGTGCTTACGCGTGGTGAAGTCTCGAATCACCTGCGATTTCGACAGCTCCAACTTCTCGCCAGCTTTCAGTTCGATCTCCGTCCATTTGAAGACTTTGGCAGCACTGCCGCCGCTGGCTTTCACATAATGAATCACGTAGTCGATCACGAGACGCTGCGGCTTGCGCGATGTCGAAGTCACCGTGGCGGAGATCACCAGCCTCTGACCTAAAGACAAGCTTTTGGGTGACGCGGTTAGTGTCGCATCCACATCCGCACCTTCCGCGAAACCAAACAACTGCAAGGCCCGCGGATGACCGCGCTTGATGAGCGTTCGGCAGGCATGTTTGGCGATCCAGGACTGACGTTCATCGTTGAAATTCCAGCCTTCCAAGCGCTCCACCACCCAGTCGGGATGATCTTTGGTGATGTCATTCAGATGGTTCGCGACTGACTTCCGCACATACAACGCCTGATCCCCTTTCAAGGCTTCCAAAATCGGCGCTGTAGGACTTGGATCAGCCACCAGTGCGGGCAGTCTCATGCCCCAGGGCAACCGGGGCCGCGAGCCCTCACTGGCCAGACGGCGCATATGCTCACACTCGTCCTCAGCCCAGCGCCGCATCGTTTTCAGCGCTCGCTCCTGATCTGCGATCAGGAAGGGCCGCACGGCAAACTCCGCCGAGCCGTGCTTGGTGAAATCGCGCAGCGCATCGAGTGAAAAATCAAAGTCATGCAGGCCAAAGCTCGCGACGAAGTCCGAAAGAAAGATCGCCACAAAGCCATGCTCGATCCTCGGTGCCAGAGTGTGCAACACCTCGACCTTCTCACGGAACGAACCCGGCAGCGCCGCCTCCACGGCAACAGCACATTGGTGGAGTCTCTGCATCAGCGTGCGCTCCTCCAAGCCGTCGAGCACAATCTGGAGAAACACCTTTTTGAGAAACGGTTTGGAGAGATCCGCGAGTTCACGAGCCAGCGATTGATAGCGCTTTTCGTCAAACCAGTCTTTGAGTTGTGCGGGGTGGGATTCTTCCGGCATGGTCGTGTGAATGAGAGGCCATTCGGCATTTCCGGCGTGCTATCAACCACCGCAACGTCATCTTTTTGTCGGCTGCTCTGAAGATCACGAGTGGTTCCGCCGTGATGCTCTCTGACATGAAGCTCCTGCCCCTAGCCCTCTCCCTTTTCACCTCCACCTGCCTCGCCGACACGAACTGGCCTCAATTCCGCGGCGAGGGAGGTCTCGGCATGGGCTCGGGATCTCCGCCAATCGAGTTTTCAGCGGAGAAAAATCTGAAGTGGCAGGTCGAGGTGCCACATGGGCATTCGTCGCCTTGTGTTTGGAATGACAAGATCGCACTCACGGGGCTCGCCGAGGGAAAGCTGGTCACCTTTTGCCTTAACAAGGCCGATGGGCGTGAGTTGTGGCGGGTGGCGGCTCCGGCGGAGAAGATTGAAGGAGCGCATCGCATCGGCAGTCCGGCCACGCCGACGTGCTGCACGGATGGCGAGAGGTTGATCGCGTATTTCGGCAGCTACGGCGTGCTGGCGTATGACTGGAGCGGCAAGGAGCTGTGGAAGAAGCCGCTGCCTGTGCCGGTGGTGGAGTTTGGCACCAGCGCCTCGCCGATCATCGCGGATGGGAAGGTGATCATCGTCGCGGATCAGGATGTGGGCAGTTACATGCTCGCGCTGGATGTGAAAACGGGCGCTGAAGTGTGGCGCGTGGATCGCAGCGAGTTCCGGCGCGGCTTTTCGACGCCCTTGGTGTGGCGGCATGATGGCGTGGAGGAACTCGTCGTGTGCGGCTCGCTGTGGACGCGGAGTTATGATCTCAAAGATGGCCGACAGCGCTGGTCTGCTCGCGGCATGGCCCGCGTATCGAATGCCAGTCCCGTGGCTACCGATGGCATGCTGCTCGTCTCTAGCTGGAACGTCGGCGGCGATGAAGACGACCGCGTGCTCATGGAACCTCATGAGACCTTTGCCGCCGCGAATGATGCCGACAAAGACGGACTGCTCACGCTGGAGGAGTTTCCGAAGGGCAAAATCAAAGACCGCTACTCGCAGATCGACGCCAACAAGGACGGCAAGGTGACGAAGACCGAGTATGAAACCATGCGCGGCATGTTTGCCGATGCCGTGAACCAGCTCTTCGCCATCAAACCCGGCGGCAGTGGCGACATAACGGACACGCATGTCGTCTGGCAGCAAAACAAGCACCTGCCTTATGTTTCGTCGCCTATCGCCACGAATGGTCGTGTCTTCACGATGAAGAGCGGCGGCCTCGCCAGTGCTTACGACACGAAAAGCGGCAGCCCCATTTATCAGGCCGAGCGCGTCGATGCCTCCGGCGACTACTACGCTTCCGCCGTCAGCGCCGATGGGCGGGTGTATGTCGTCTCGCAGCGCGGCACCGTCGTCGTGCTCGATGCCACGAGCGAGAAGCTCAACGTCCTCGCCCGCAACGACCTCAAGGCTTCCGTCTTCGCCTCACCCGCGATCGTTGATGGAGTGATCTACCTGCGCACGGACAAGCAGGTGATGGCGTTCGGGAAGTAGAACGAGTTTTTAACTCGTTTTTCCCCACAATCACGAGTTGGAAAACTCGCACTAAGTCTTGACCCGCACCCACAGCATCGCAGCGACGATATAGATCGTGCCAAAGCCGACGAGCACGGCATCCCAGCCGCCGGCGTGGGCGATGAGCCAGGGCACCACGATGGGGAAGGAAGCCGCGCCGAAATTGCCGCACATGTTGGTGATCGCGCTCACGGTGCCCGCGTGAGGTCCGCCGAAGGCCATGAGCGTGGCCGAGTAGCACGGATTCACCGCGCCAGCACAATACATGCCCGTGCTGATGATGATCACCGCCAGCACCGGCTGCGCCACAAACCACGCGCCAAAGATCAACGCAGCACACAGCATGAGCATCGTCATCGCCATGCCCTGGCGGGCGAGACGCGTGCGGCCTGTCCAGCGCATCAGCGCATCGGAAATCAGCCCGCCGGAGAAACCGCC
>JBILPY010000260.1:0-6220 GCA_044373575.1 Prosthecobacter sp.
TGCGTCAGGCGTGTAGTCGAAGACTTCGGTGGAGAGATAACCCGTGTAATTGGTTTCGCACAGCGCGGCGATGATCGGTTCGTACTGCACTTCTCCCTGGCCAGGACCACGCAGGTTCGGGTCATTGGTATGGAAATGCACGGTCCACTCCTTGCTGTCGCGGATGATGTCGGGGATGGACTTGGATTCATCACTCATGGCCTTCACGTCGAGGTGCAGTTTGCAGCTCGGATGATCGACCAACTTGCAGAAGCGGATGGTTTCCTCGGCGGTGTTGAGGAAGTTGGTCTCCTTCCTGCCAAGCGGTTCCATGGCGATGACGACGCCGTATTTGCCGCACTCTTCAGAGACCTCGCGGACGCTGTCGGCGGCGCGTTTGAAGGCGTCTTCATACTGCCACTCGGGGAGGGTGTTGCGCGCCTTTGGGCTGCCCCAGACCATGATGCGGCCTCCGGTCATGGCGCAGAAGCGGGCGAGGTGACGGCCAAACTTGGCGGTCTCCTTGCGCTGAAGCGCATCGGGTGTGGTGATCTGGAACCAGGTGGGCTTTGTCAGCAGCCAGTGGAGGCCGAGGATCTCCAGGCCGAAGGAGGAGGCGATGTGGCTGAGGCGGAGGGCATCGGCTTCATTCAGCTCGCGCGGGTCTTCTTTTAAAGTGAAGGGGGCCAGCTCCAAGGCCTGATAGCCAGCGGCGGCCACGTCCTCACAGACTTTTTCAAAGGACCAGTCGGCAGGGTAAGTCTCGTTGCAGATCGCGAATTTCATAGGGCGCGGAGGCTGGCGAGCGCGGGGAGCAGCGTCAACTCTGCTTTTGATCGAGCCGGGCAAAGAGCTGGTCGATGGCCTTTTGGATGCGCTCGGCGGAGCGCAGCTTTCCGAGCCATTCAGCAGGGATGCCCTCCATGCCATGGAGCGCTCCAAGCCAGGCTCCGATCATGGAGGCTCGGCCTGCGCTGTCGCCTCCAGCACGGATGGTGGCGAGGATGGCCGTGGGGAAGTCGTCGTGGTGCAGAAGTGCGGCGTGCAGGGCGGAGGGGAAGCCCTGGGCGAGCGGGCAGCTTTGCCCGAAGCGGCCCGTGGCGGTGGTGACATCGAGATTCCGCAGCATGTGGGCAAACTCGAAGTAGTCGGAGCCATCGCAACTCACCTCCGCTGACTTCCGCGTGTCCTCGAAAGCCATGGGGAAGGGGATGCCAGAGAGCAGGGCGTCAAGAAGCACCGCGTGCGCTGCCGTACAGCCGATGGCGGTGTTGTTGTTTTGAGTCACCAAAGTCAGCCGACGAACGGCGTCCAACCGCTCGGCCGAGGGACGTGCATGATAGGCCACGACCACAGGTGCGAGCCGACTCACGGTGCCGAGTTGGTCGTCATCGCCACCATTTTGAAAATTCCCCGAGTCATCCGCCAGACGCTGCATGGCCTCACGCGTCGCGTGGTCGATGTAGCTTTTGCAGAGAGGATTGCCAAAGAAGCCGGTGAGCCGGATGGCGAAGTCACTCTCGCGAAATTCGCCCCGGCAGGCGGCGAGAGATTCCAGGAGAAGCAGGGCGGCATCTCCATAGTGGGTCTGATCCCCCGAAAGCTTGCCCTCGTGGTAGTGACTCTTTTGGGGTGTCTCGAAACCCTGGATGCCTTTAGGGAACTTGGCGGCCATGTCATCCAGGTCGTAAATCCAATGCGTGCCCAGGGCTGCTGCATCGCCGACGAACTGCCCCCAGATGGCGGCGGTGAGTCTTGAGGCGAGAGTGATCATGGTGGAGCGGTTCGGGAAGGACGTTACACTTCCTTCATGTCTATGTCTCAACGGATTATGGTCAGCAAAATCATTCTGACGATAAAGAACCCGTATTTTGTCCTGCGTTGGTGGTTGTTAGCTGCCGATTGCCGTGGTTGATAAAGGAGCGCTCCACCCTGCGCTTAGCTTTCCCCTCAACCCTGATACCCCTCATGTCCCCCATCATCCCCCAAGAAGGCTGGATCGTTCAGCACCTGTTTTATAATCTCGACCACGGCTTCTGGGCCGCGCTGACGCCAGAAGAGAAGGAGGAGCGTATCGCCAACCTGAACAGCACGGTGCAGAGCATCCGCAGCCATCCGAAGACCCAGCTCCTGACCTTCAGCATGGTCAGCCCGAAGTCGGACGTGGCCTTCATGCTCCTGACGCCTGATCTCCAGGACGCCAACTGCTTTGAAAAGCAGCTCAATCTCGCGCTCGGACCCGATGTGCTGAACGCGACCTACAGCTACCTCTCCATGACCGAGTGGACCGAATACAGCGAGAAGGAAGAAGAAGCCTCCGAGCGCATCGCCCGCACCGAGAATCTGGAAGTCGGCTCCGAAGCCCACGCCACCCGTATGGCCGAGTGGAAAGGCCACATGGACAAATACTTCAGCGACCGCCTCTACCCGAACATGCCGGACTGGCAGGTCATGTGCTTTTACCCCATGAGCAAGCGCCGCAACGTGGGTGCCAACTGGTACGCCAACGACTTCGCCAAACGCCGCGAACTCATGCAGGGCCATGCCCGCACTGGACGCCGCTACTCCGGCAAAGTCCGCCAGCTCATCACCGGCTCCACCGGTCTCGATAGTCACGAGTGGGGCGTGACCCTCTTCGCCCACGACATCTTCCAAATAAAGAGCATCGTCTATGATATGCGCTGGGATGAAGTGACCACGCAGTATGGCGAGTTCGGCGACTTCTACATCGGCCTCCAGATGAGCATCGAAGAGCTGCTCCAGCGCGCTCAATTAACCTGAGATATCCGCTCCGAAAAACATGTCCCTCACCATCGCCGACCGCACCTTTCAGTCCAGGCTCATGCTCGGCACCGGCAAGTTTGCCTCCGGCGAACTCATGCGCGAGGCCATCATCGCCTCCGGCACGGAGATCGTCACGGTAGCCCTTCGTCGTGCCGACCTTACTGGCAAAGGAGATCCCTTCGCGAACATTCTCGACTTCATCCCAAAGCACGTACTGCTGCTGCCCAACACCAGCGGTGCGATGAATGCTGAGGAAGCCGTGCGACTCGCACGTCTCGCTGTCGCCGCTGGTTTGCCGAACTGGGTGAAGCTGGAGATCCACCCCGATCCCCGCTACCTACTACCGGACCCCATCGAGACGCTGAAAGCCGCCGAGATCCTGGTGAAAGAGGGCTTCATCGTGCTGCCCTACATCAATGCTGATCCCGTGCTTGCGCGCCGCCTTCAAGATGTCGGCACCGCTACCGTCATGCCGCTTGGCTCGCCCATCGGCTCGCATCAGGGCATCACCACGAGGAAGCAGATCGAGATCATCATCACCCAGGCCACCGTGCCTGTCGTCGTCGATGCTGGCATCGGCGTGCCTAGCCACGCCGCCGAGGCTCTCGAAATGGGAGCCGATGCCGTGCTCGTGAATACCGCCATCGCCATCGCCAGCGATCCACCGCGCATGGGCATCGCCTTCAAAATGGCCGTCGAGGCAGGCCGCGCCGCCTACGAGATGGGCATCGCCGATTCCTCCGAAGAAGCCATCGCCACCAGCCCACTGACGACCTTCCTTTATCAATCCTAGAGGATCGTCATTCCGTTTGCCGCCGCGCCTTTGAGCCGCCAGAATCCGCCATCATGCGAATCGCCATCTTCGGAGGCAGTTTTAATCCGCCCGGACTCCACCACCGTGCCATCGCGGACGTGCTGGCGCGTGAATTTGACGAGGTCCGCGTGATCCCATGCGGACCGCGACCCGACAAAGCCGTCACCGGCATCATCCCGGCGATCTACCGCGCGGCGCTCGCGGATCTGGCCTTTAGAGGGATGCCGAAGGTCGTCGTCGATCTCTTCGATCTGGAGCAGGCCACCTTCACAAGGAACTGGGAGCTGCAGGAGCGCTTCGCGCCCATGGGCGAGGTCTGGCATGTCGTCGGCACCGATCTCATCGTGGGTGGAGCGCGTGGGGCATCGCCCATCCAGACGAGTTGGGCCAAAGGAACCGAGCTTTGGCAAAACGCCCGCTTTGCCGTGCTCCAGCGTCCGGGGCACGACATCGACGCCAATGATCTCCCGCCACACTCGAAGCTCATCCAGCTCGATGTTCCCGGTTCCAGCACGGAGATTCGTGATCGACTCGGGCACGGCGATGACATCGACGATCTCGTCGCCCCACGCGTGCGGGATTACATCGAACGTTACGGCCTTTATCGTGCGCCGATCCCCGGCACGCTCGCACATGCCAGTCTGAATGACGCGCCCTTCCTACTGCAAGCCGACACGGCCAATCCCAAAGCTCGTGCCTGGGCGGAAGACATCGGCCAGGGGGTGAGTGAGGATGAAGCACGTTTCATCGCCGTGCTCGGTGGTGATGGTGCGATGCTCCGCAGCATCCGCGAGCACTGGCGCAAGCGACTGCCTTTCTTCGGCATCAATGCAGGCCATCTCGGCTTCCTCATGAACGCGCCTGAGCAGGTCTTCGGCTGCCCCTTCCCGCCCAATGATGTTATCCTCCGCCAGCTTCCGATGCTCTATCTGGAGTTCGAGAGTGCCGACGGAAAAATCCAGACGGCTTACGGTTTCAATGACGCCTGGTTGGAGCGCAGCACGAGCCAAAGCGCATGGCTGGAAGTCAGCGTGAATGGCGTGCAGCGCATCCCGAAGCTCGTGAGTGATGGAGCCCTCGTCGCCACTGCCGCTGGCTCCACGGCCTATGCCCGCAGCATGGGCGCGAGTCCACTGCTCGCAGACACTCCCGCGTGGTTGCTCGTCGGTTCAAACGTCATGGAACCCGCCCACTGGCGCAGTGCGCTGATGAGCACGGACAGCACCGTCGAGATCCGCAACCTCTCTCCTGAGCACCGCCCCGTGGAGGCCTTTGTCGATGGACACAGCATGGGCGAAGTCGTCGCCTTCCGCGCCCGCATCAGTCGAGCTGCCGCTGCGGAGCTCGCCTTTTGCGCCAGCCATGACATGGCGGACAAGATCGCCGCCATTCAGTTTCAGACGGCGAGCTAGTCTTTCCTGAGCACGCCATCGCTGAGGATCTTTGCCCGCAGGCCGCCATAGCCTTTCAGCGCTTCTTCCGCACCCTCGGCAAAGGCTTGATTCATCCAATGGCAAGGTGCGCTTTCCTGTGTGCCAAGGAAGCGGACACCCTGGATTTCAAACTCCTGACCGATGAGTGTATTCAGGTCCACTCCCTTGGTAATGAGATTGCGGCGGAAGACCGAAGGAGGCACACCGACAAGCTGAAATTGCTCGCACATCCGCTCATACACTTCGTGAGCAAAGAAGGTCACCTGGCCTTTGTAGTCCTCTTTGTAGCCAAAAAAACGGTCACCCACGAGGCCCTTTCCAGCGACGCATTCCACCGAGTCAGCTTCGATCATCGGAGCCTCACCCGCAGGCAGGCCGTGGTGCCCGAAGAAGTTGTGTTCCGGTGAGATGTAGAGATGCAGTAGCTTCATTTCAAAAGGTTGGAATCACTCTTCGACGTTACGCCGCACGGTCTGTCCAGGACTCATGAGGTCGCCACGATCCAGTCCGGTGAGCTTTTGAATCCGTCCGAGCATCCAGAACATCAGCAGCATTAAAGCCGCCATCATGGGTACGCCGATCACAAGGAAGCCTACCCAGTTCTGCCGACCGATGGCTTTGATGTATTCCTCGGTGCCGGGTGTCTTGCCTTCGAGGAAGACGAGGATCATCCAGGCATTCGCGATGGCGGAGAGAAACATGGTGCCCGCCAGTGCCCAAGAGGCTCGTTTGAGCAGGGCGAGAAAGGCGCTCTGCTTCTCACCCGTGTCGAGCGCGGCATTCAGCACTGGATGATTGATCACCTGGGGATTGAGTAGCAATTCGTTCACCAGTGGCTTCTTCCAGTAAAAACTCAGCGGAAAGGCCAGCCCGAGGAACACGGGAAACGCAGCCTCCTTCGCCGCAAACCAGCCCGAGCTCAGATTCAGCAGACCGAGTCCACCCGTGACGACCACCGCCACGAAGCCGAGGATGGAAAAGAAATTCAGCCCGCGCTTCTTCACGAAGCAGTAGATACCAAACCCAATCGGCATGATGAGCGCAGCGACGAGAGCCCAGGCGGGGCCGAGCCGCTCCGGCTTGCTCATCGACTCCAGCACCACCGATGGCAGGATGACGGTGAGGAGTAGATCCGTGAGTGGGTGAGGTTGTTCTTTGGTAGCAGGTGAAGGCATGGCGCGCATTCATCCGCAGGCCTTCAAGGCGTGCA
>JBILPY010000259.1:0-6220 GCA_044373575.1 Prosthecobacter sp.
GCATGCGAAGATGCTCGCGTGGCGGGAATCCGTCGGAGCCAAAATGCCGACGCCCAACACGCCCACAGCCGCGCCAAAGAAGAAGGGCAAAGGGAACGGGAAGAAAAAGGCAGATCTCTGATGCTCCGTCACTTCGCAGGTTCGTAGCGCCAGGTCCAGTCGCCGAGGTAGTCGGTCGAGCGTGGTGAGGTGTCTTTCTTGTTTTGTGGATTCTCTGCCGCCAGAGCACCGCTGTCATTTTTGCCATCAGGCCCAAAGTGCCACAGACGGTAGCGACCATCAGCACTCGTACGGTAGTGCATCGGCGTTTCGTCAAAAGCGGTGATGGAAGTGTTGGCGAGGTCTTCGAGCTTCGGTGGGTAACTGCCGTGCTTTAGGAAATGCAGCTCCAGAGCGCAAGCGATCAGGGTCTGGAGCCGCGTAACCTCAGCCAGGGCGCTGCTCCTTTTCACCTGACCCACGGCGGGCAGGGCGAGTCGGGCCAGCATGTTGTCGGGTCGTCGCAGAAGGTTCTGGCTCTTCACCCACACGTCCAACGGATCAGGCACGACGAGCGCGGTCTTCAGCCCTTGTTCGCGATTCGGGCGCACGAGGTAGTCCCACTCCGCCTGCACAAGGCTCGTTTTCATGTGGGTGAAGAGCCCGCTGGGAATGCTGCGCATGAGGGCGCGCTCGAAGGCTGCTGCCGTGGATTGACCATCATTCTGCATCATTGAAAAAAGCTCGGCGGCGCGCGATGCATCACGCTCCAAAAGCTCGCCCATACCTGCACCAGCGGCCATCTCGCCACGCGTGGCCAGGAGGAGGCTGGCGGGGATATCGAGACCTTGGAAACCTTGCTGCAAAGCCTGGATCATCTCGGTTGTCAGCACACGCTTTTGCATCAGCACCCAGGTCAGTTCGACGGCAATCTGCTGCTGGGTGATACCCACTAGATGGCCGATGAGGAAAGGCTCATGCAAAGCGCCATCTGCCAGCCGGAGGATTGCAATGACATCGCCCACCGCTGCGGCGGAATCGCCAGAGTCCAGACAAACGAGACCATGAAGCCGCAGTGCGCGGCTCAGATCCTGCACCGTGATGTAATGGGGCATGGCGAGTGTAAACAGGTTCTCCGGCAGGCTGGCGGCCTCCCAACGCGGCAGGAACTCGGCTTCGGAACGAGAGCGCGCGGCTTCAGCGAGTTGGGTGAGCATCGGCAGGTGCTGTTCCAAGGCATGTCGCACCGCCAGAGCATCGGCATTCGGCGGAAGCATGAGCTGTTTCTGCTCGCGGAGGGCCTTGATGATCTGGGACAGATCGGGCGACTGTGCCTTCCTCAGCGCTTCGGAGGCGAAGGCCTGACTCAAGCGATCATCATGGAGAAACTCGCAGGCCTTCTTGATGGCATCACGCTTGGCTTGAGCGGCTTTGGCAGCAGGGCTGTCTCCCGGCGCGAGACGAATGCCATTCAGCGGCTCGATGGCGGCGAAGTTCTGCGCATCAGCGATGGGCGGCGGCAGGAGCTTGAGGAGGTCGAGAGTCTCGCCCCCGGAATCGAGTTCCGCCTTCAGGCGCAACCAACGGCGTTGTCCCGTCCAGTTCAGTGCGACGGCCAACAGGACCCAGAGGGTGATCAATGTGATGAGCGTCCAGAGGAGGCGACGGAACCAGCGGCGGTGAAGGAGTGAGGTCATGGGGTGAAGAGGTGAGTTATTTTAAAGCGAGGAGGGACTTCATGAGCTCGGCACGCTGGAGCATGGCATCCGCATTCAGAGCTGGCGCGGGTGCCGCCGGATCTGAGGCTGCTGGCGTGGTCAAATGCAGGACGAGCGCCGCGGCCCAGGCGAGTCCCCAACCCACCGCGAGCCAGCGTGGAGGAGCTCGTCGAGACTGGAGCGGAGCGCTCTGCAAACGCGAGAGCATTTCCTCACGCCACTCCGGCGGCAGTGGCTGGAGCTGAAGCGATGAGAGTCGGGATTCGAGGTCGTCTTTCATGGCTGGATTTCGTCGTAGAGCGGACGCAGGAGCGTGCGCAGTTTATCGATGGCGTAGCGGTAGCGGCTGGCGGCGGTGTTGAGCGGGATGCCCTGAACCGCTGCGATTTCTTCAAAGGTGAGTCCCTGCAAGAGTTTCAGATGCGCGACACTGCGCTGCTCGGGCGGCAGTTCATCAAGCGCGCGCTCAATCCGCCGTGCGAACTCCGCTGTATCGGGATCGGCTTCACTTTGAAAAATGGATCGCGGCTCCGAGGCGCTGCGTTCTTCAGCGCTTCGGCGTGCGCGGTGACGACGGAGCCAATCGAGCGTCATGTTGTGTGCCAAGCGCGTCAGCCAAGCGCATTCGCTTTCGACGACGGGCAGCCCTTGATGCTGAAGCTTCAGGAACAACTCCTGCAAAAGGTCCTTCGCCTCCGTCTCCGATCTCACGATGCCGATGATGTAATGAAACAGGCCCGCTGCATGAGCATCGTAGAGTTCAGAAATCTGGCGGGTGGTGAGCATGAGCAGCGAGTCCACTGGGAGGACGCAGCAGGGCGTGAGATTTGTCTAAAGAATCTTGGGGCTCAGAGCTGCCGTCCGACAGATAATAAAACGGACGCGGAGTGATCCGCGTCCGTCTCGAATGAATCTGAAGGTTGGAACCCTTACACAGTGAAAGCCGGCAGTTTCACGATCTTGCCACCCGCCATCGCGGACTCATGGGCACAGAGGCCGACGCAGGTCCAGTTCGCAGACTGCTTCGCGTTCGGGAAAGGATCGCGCCCCTCCGTCAGAGCCATGGCAAACTCATGCGCCAGGTGCGGATGACTGCCGCCGTGGCCGCTGCCTTGCACAAAGCTGAGGTGCGTCTTCTTGCCCAGGTCATAGACACCCTTTGTCGTGAAGTCGCGGATGCTCTTCGGCAGCAGCTTCGCGTAGTCGGGGGACTTCACCAGCTTCGGGATCTTGTGCTCAGGCAGCTTCGCCGTGTGCATGATCAGCGGTTCGTGCTCGATCAGCGGCCACTCGATGGAGGCCTTGTCGCCATATACGTCGATGCTTTCGCGATACTGCCGCGCGGTGTCGAAGAGACTGCGGATCACCCGCGCGCTCAGATCGCTGTCCTTGAACTTCACGTGCGCCGTCTCCACGGCAAAGGGCGAGCCATACTGCTTCACCAGCTCAGGACGGATCGTGCCGGAGCCAAAGCAGCTCACGTATTCCGCCGGTGTGCCAGCGAGTGCGACCACAGGACCGACGCAATGCGTGGCATACCACATCGGCGGCAGGCCGGGCCAGTAGTTCGGCCAGCCGTCCATGTCCTGCTGATGGCTGGACTGGAGGAACTGCAGCTTGCCGAGTTTGCCCTTCTGATACTGCTCCTTCATGAAGAGGAACTCGCGGGCATAGACCACCGTCTCCATCATCATGTATTTCAGGCCGGTCTTCTTCACTAGATCGCAGATCTTTTTGCAGTCCTCGATGCTCGTCGCCATCGGCACCGTGCAGGCCACATGCTTGCCCGCCTTCAGCGCCTCGATCGACATCCAGCCGTGATCCGGGATGGGCGAGTTGATATGCACCGCGTCGATGTTCGGGTCCTTCAGCATCTCCTGGAAGTCCGTGTAGCGTACGTCCACGCCGAAGGCATCGCCGATGGCCTTCAGCTTCTTCGGGTCACGCTGGCAGATGGCGTAGCAGACCGTATTCGGGTGGCGCTGCCAGATAGGGATGAACTCCGCCCCGAATCCGAGGCCGACGACGGCGATGTTGAGCTTCTTTTTGGGCATGGTGGTGGTAGGTGAGAGCCGCCGTTATAGAGGCACCCCCGCCTTTCGCGAAAGACAAAAATTGGGAGAGATCAGACGAAGTGAAGGTAGTTCGTCCTCAGCAGCAGGTCCCCCAATCCCAGGCAGCATCCGTCAAAGTTGCCGCCTGAGAGCCGACGAACATCGAAGGCGACTCACGGGCTGAAAGCCCGTTGAGTCCGCCGACTGGATCGCATGGTTTTTATGTATTGGATACGTCGATCCACTCTAAATCGTGGTCAGAGTAGCGGTAGAAATGGGGATCCTCTCGAATATTCGAAGGTAGAAGATACGATTGATTCACGCCTTTGATCTCTTGTATTAGGAATTCAGGAACTGAGCAGGAAAACTCTTCGGGTTCGAACCCGTGTTCGAGAATCACAATGGACCAATCTTCGGGATTGCGATTATTTGAGTCCCAGAACAGGGATGTCCGTGAGTCTGTGAAGCCCCAGGGCACCAAGCCAGCCTTCTCTGGGAAAAACGACTTGCTGGGGAATGAAGTCAAATACCGCGCCGTAAACATTATTAATTCATCCCTGATTGGAACACCGGTAGGAACGAGAAGCCGAAGGAGCTTTCCCCAGTATCCAACTCCATAAAGGCTGACCATCTCTTTGTACGATTCCGGAAGTATTAGTCCAATATCATCCTCCAATTCATTCCACTGCTCAGCGGATGGTCGTTCCCGAGAATTTGCGGGATATCCCGTCAGGGACACTAATCGTTCAACATTGGTCATGCCACCCCACCGGGGGGTCTCGCCCGTCGCACTCAGTGGAATCGAAGAACTGGAAATTGAGTTGGTCGCGATTCATTTCTGCGAACAGTTCAAATGGTTAACAGATCGAGAGGTTGATCTGTCGCTTGATCGCCAACGATGGGGTCGGAAAAGGAGAGGCTGTGGCGCTCATGGGTGTCGGTTTACACTTCCAGGCCGTGGCTGGGCAATCAAAATGTGGGTTTGGTCTGGCATGGGTGGGGCAATTCTAGAGGTGACTCTTTCAAAGACTTCGGGCCGGTGCCACACGGCGTCAGCCCCTGGGTGAGGGGTGCTCCGCGAACGCAGGCCCGGCTTCGGCCCTCTCCCTGGCCCGACTGCCGTTGAGTTAAGGCAGCAACGAAGGCCGCAGAGTGAAACTCCTCTCCCCGGCAGTGCAGGTGGCAGCATACCCGACCTTTTCCGGGGAGAGGTCGGGTGAGGGGAGGAGTTCAGCGCCGCGTCGAGGCTGCCTGCTCCCCTCACCCCAACCCTCTCCCCGGAACAAAATCCAGGGGGTGGCTGAGGTGCTGTGCCGGGGAGAGGGGGCCAGAGTGGCGGCATGCGGTCCTCAATTCTGCCGCAATGAACCTCCAGCGCACCGCTGGTTCCCAGGAGGCGCGTCTCCAGCTCCTCCAGCGCGCCGTTGCCTCACAAGGGGCGCTCCTCCAGCACTTTCAGCGCGCCGCCGTGTCCCAGGAGGTGTTCCTCCAATCTCTTCAGGGCACCGCGAAGTCTTTGGAGGTGAACTCCAGCCCCGCTACGGCATCGCGAAGCTCCTGGAGGTGCACCTCCAGCGTCTCCAGCAGACCGTGAAGTCTTTGGAGGTCACCTCCAACTCCGCCACGGCACCGTGGAGCTTCTGGAGGTGACCTCCAGTTCCTCCGCGACCGCCTCCAATGACCGAAAAATCGACTCCAACAGCTCCGCAGTCACCTCTAGGAGCTGGAGGCGCAACGTAGCGGTCGCCGCGAGGCTGTGGACAGTCCTGCGGACAGTCCACCGTGTTCCACGCTCTGGCGAGTCGTTACCAAACTCCCTGAGTTCTCTCTACGGGGAGCCCGATGGTGATGGTCCTCACTTCACTTTGAAGAGCTCCACGTCGAAGATCAGCGCTTCGTTCGGGCCGATGTCGCGACCGGCGCCACGGGAGCCGTAGGCGAGTTTGGAGGGGATGTAGAAGCGGAATTTGCTGCCTTCCTTCATGAGCTGCACGCCCTCGGTCCAGCCGGCGATGACGCGGTTCAGTGGGAACTCGATGGTTTCTTTGCGGCGGTAGGAGCTGTCAAAGACGGTGCCGTCGATCAGGGTGCCTTCGTAGTGGACCTCGACGGTGTCGGTGGCTTTCGGGCTCTTGCCGGTGCCTTCGGTGATGACCTTGTACTGGAGACCGCTGGCGGTCACGGTGACGCCTTCTTTCTTGGCGTTGTCTTCGAGGAATTTTTCACCTTTGGCGAGTGCGATGTCGGACATGGTATGGGGATGGGTTTGGGGTTGAGAGCGCGGAGGCTAGCAGGGGCAGCTCGACTGGCAAACGTGAAACCTGAAACTTGGAACTTCCCTGCTCCGACCACGCCGCTAGACTCGACACCATGAACCGCGACGCCTTTCTTTCCCACGCCAGCAGTGGCGAGCATTTCGATATCGTCATCATCGGCGGCGGGGCCACGGGGCTGGGGGCAGCGGTGGAT
>JBILPY010000261.1:0-6210 GCA_044373575.1 Prosthecobacter sp.
AAATTTCATGCTGCGCGGCTCGCCGCTGCACCAGCTCACCTGCGGAGTCTGTGCCGAAGTATGTGCGCAATGCGCCGACAGTTGTGCGCAGGTCGGCGACATGGACGAATGCGTGGATGCCTGCCGCGCATGCGCGGAATCCTGCGGGAAGATGGCCGCGTGATGTCATGACACATCGACACACCAGCTTCGCCTTCGTTCTCGCTACGATGAGTCTTGGTCTTCCGCAGCTCGCGTGCGCTGCGGATTTTGGCGTCAATGCGGCCGACTATGATGGCGCTGCATGGTCGCCTTACCTCGTGGGTGCTGGTATCGGCGTGTTGTCTTGGCTGACGTTTTATTTCGCCGACAAACCCATCGGTGCGTCGTCATTTTACGCGATGGTCGCGGGCCTTATCGGCAAGCTCGTCGCACGCCGTCACACGGAGTCGCTGACGTATTACCAAAGCAATCCGCCAGCGGTGGACTACGGCTTCGTGTTCGTCATCTGCACCATCCTGGGCGGTTTCATCGCTGCGTGGACGGGCGATGAGATTCGCAATGAATGGCTGCACCCGATGTGGGTGGATCGCTTCGGCGACAGCATCGCGCTGCGGGGGATTGTCGGCTTCATCGGCGGTGTGCTGATGGCCTTTGGCTCCCGGCTTGCGGGTGGTTGCACCAGTGGTCACGGCATCAGCGGCACACTCCAGCTGAATGCTGGCTCCTGGCTCACAGTTATCTTCATGTTCATCGGCGGCATCGCCGCTGCCATGCTCCTCTACACCGCGTTATGATCGATCCTGGCAAAGCAGTCAAAGAATCCAGCGCGCCACCTCCAACGGTGCCTGCTGGCAAGAAACTCGTGGCCGCGATAATCTTCGGCACCGCCTTTGGCTTCCTGCTGCAAAAGGGCGGTGTCGGCAAATACAATGTCCTCATCGGCCAGCTCTTGCTCCAGGACTTCACCGTCGCCAAGGTCATGATGACGGCGATCGTGGTGGGCATGGTGGGGGTCTTCACGCTGCACCATTTTGCAAAGGTGAATCTGGACATCCATCCGACCAGGATCGGCGCGCAGACCATCGGCGGCATGCTGTTTGGCGTCGGTTTCGCGCTCATCGCTTACTGTCCAGGCACCGGCGCGGCTGCTCTCGGACAGGGAAGCTGGGACGTGCTCTTTGGCATGGCCGGCCTAGTTGCCGGATCTTATTTGTTTGCCGAGATGTCCGGCTGGCTGAAGCGCACCGTCGAGACGTGGGGCGACAAAGGCAAGGTCATGCTCCCAGACCTCCTGCACATCCCGCGCGGCGTTTTCGTCCCCGCCTTCGCCCTGCTGCTGATAGCCGCGCTCTTCGCGATCGAGCGCTTTAGCACACGCTGACTTCTCACACTGATTCTTATGAAAACACTGCTCAAAACCATCGCGCTCGCCGCGCTTACCGCGCTCCCGCTCACCACCATGACTGCCGAACCCGAAAAGTCGTCCGCCGACAAAGCTCACAAGGTCGTCTTTGAAGTCTCCATCGACGGCGCGGAGAAATGGCAGGGCGCGTTGCGCAACATCGAAAACACCCGCAAGGAACTCGGCAAGGAAACGATCATCGAAGTCGTAACGCACGGCAAAGGCGTCGGAATGCTGCTCGTGAAGACCTCCGTCGAGAACGCCGAGCTGAAAGCGAAGCTCGAACAGCTCCACGCCGACGGCGTCGTTTTCGCCGCGTGCCAGAACACCATGAAGCGCGAGAAGCTGGAGAAGAAAGATCTCGTCGAGCTGTCCACGACAGTCCCTTCTGGCGTCAGTGAAGTCGTTCGCAAACAGGCCGCTGGCTACGCCTACATCAAGAGCGGCGGCTGATCCCGGAGTCCCCAGAGCGTTGGCCCTTCACAATAATCAAACACACCAAACGATATGAATGTTCTCATGATATTAACCTCCCACGACAAGCTGGGTGACACAGGCAAGAAGACCGGCTTTTGGCTGGAAGAATTTACGGCTCCTTATTACGTCCTGCTTGATGCCGGAGCGAAAATCACGCTGGCATCTCCTGCGGGCGGGCAACCGCCGCTCGATCCGCAAAGCGACCTTCCTGATGCGCAAACCGCGGCGACGCAGCGTTTCAAAAAGGACGATGCTGCACAAAGGGCACTCGCTAACACGACCCAATTGGCCGAGATAGATGCCGACGGGTTTGATGCGGTCTTTTACCCGGGTGGGCATGGCCCGCTTTGGGACTTGGCGGAAAACGCAGACAGCCAGCGCATCATCGAAACGTTCATCGCGGAGGATCGTCCGCTCGCTGCGGTGTGCCACGCTCCGGCGATCTTCAAGCACACAAAAGGGGGCGACGAAAAATCGTTGGTCTCGGGTCGCCGCGTGACGGGCTTTACGAACTCTGAAGAAGAGGGGGTTGGTCTCACCGAAATTGTTCCGTTTCTTATTGAAGACTTGCTCAAAGCAAATGGGGGTCTCTATGAAAAAGGCCCGGATTGGGGTTCAAACGTCGTCGTCGATGGCAAGCTCGTTACGGGTCAAAACCCCGCATCCTCCGAAGCTGCCGCCAAGGAGCTGCTCAAGCTTCTCTTGGCAAAGCACAACTCATAGCCAGCCAGCTACGAGCTGACCTACTCGAATGGCGCTTACTAGCTGAAAACCGAAAGGAATCTTCAGGTGCTGAAACCACTCCAGTGAAATGGTTCCAATCCATCCCCTCGTGGCTGAAGCGTTTGATCCCGGCGCTGGACTGGATATGTCATTATGACCGCAAGCATCTGCCCGGCGATGGACTCGCGGGGGTGATCGTGGCGACGCTGGTCATCCCCCAGGCCATGGCGTTTGCGCTGCTCGCCGGGCTGCCGCCGCAGGTCGGCGTTTATGCCAGCCTGTTGCCACTCGCAGTTTATGCGTTGCTCGGCACCAGTCGGTTTCTGTCGGTCGGCCCATCAGCGCTGATATCGCTGCTCATCCTGACGCAGGTCGCCGCATTGGCGGAGCCCGGTTCACCGCGCTATCTCGCATTCGCCATGGCCACCGCGCTCATCGCGGGTGTCATGCAGATCGCAATGGGGGCCGCGCGGCTGGGGGTGCTCACGAACTTTCTCAGCCACCCGGTGCTCTCCGGCTTTACCAGTGCCGCGGCGTGTCACATCGCGTTGGGCCAGATGAAACATCTGCTCGGCGCGCCGCTTCCGAGGGCCGACCATGTGCACGAGTTGCTGGCGGAACTGGCGCGGGCGGTGCCGCAAACCCGCTGGCCCACGCTCGCGATCAGCATCGCGAGCGTTTTGCTGCTGCTCGCATTTCAATACCTGCTGCCGCGGGTGCTTGCGCGATGGAAAACGTTCCCGGCTGCCCTCGCTCAATCGCTGTCGAAGAGCGGGCCGGTTGTCGTGGTGATCGCCGGCACGGCCATCGTCGCCGCTCTCCAACTCGGGACGCGCCACGGGGTCAGCATCATCGGGGAGATACCAGGCGGATTACCGGGGTTCGCGCTGCCCGCGCTCGCCGCTTCCGAGTTCCTGCCGCTGATTCCGCTCGCCCTCACGGTCAGCTTCGTCGGTTATATCGAGACCATTTCCATCGCGAAGTCGCTCGCGGCCAAACGACGCCAGAAAGTGGATGCCAACCAGGAGTTCATCGCGCTGGGGGCGGCGAACCTTGCCGCCGGTGTCACCGGCGGTTACCCGGTCGATGGCTCGTTCGCCCGCTCGATGGTCAACTTCACCGCCGGCGCACACACCGGCCTCGCTTCTCTCATCACCATGATCCTTGTGGGCGTGGCCGCATTATTTCTGATGCCGCCCTTCCACCATTTGCCCCAGGCAGCGCTGGCCGCCATCATCATCATCGCGGTCATCGGCTTGGTCGACGTCCGGATGCCGCTTCGACTCTGGCGCTACAACAAGGCGGACGCCGCCGCGTTGCTCCTCACATTCATCGCTGTGCTCGCTGTCGGGGTCACAAAAGGCATCCTCATCGGCGTGGCCGCGACTATCGCGCTCTACCTCTGGCGCACGAGTCGGCCGCACATGGCCGTCGTCGGACGCATCGCCAACACCGAGCACTTTCGCAACGTTCGCCGCCACGATGTGCAAACGCTCCCGCACGTTCTCCTGCTGCGCATTGACGAGAGTCTCTACTTCGCCAACGCGAAACACGTCGAGGACTTCGTCCTCTGCGCTACCGCCGACCGCCCGCATTTGCGGCATCTCGTGCTCATTTGCAGCGCGATCAATTTCATCGATGCCAGCGCTCTGGAGACTCTTCGCGAACTCCTGGGCCGGCTGCGCGACGCCGGCATCCAGCTTCATCTCGCCGAGGTCAAAGGCCCCGTCATGGACCGGCTTGCTCGCACGGATTTTCTCGACCAACTCGGCCATGACCACGTCTTCCTCTCAACTCAGGAAGCCTATGAAAAGCTCGCCGCAGCCTGACCATCGCTTTCCACTCCATGAACACCAAACCCAAATCCAAAATGATAAGTTTCCTCATCCCGCTGCTCATCGGCGCTTCACTCGGTGCGCTCACAGGCTACTACGGCCAATGCAACTCAGGCGTCTGCCCCCTCACCTCCACTTGGTGGCGCGGAGCTATTTACGGCGGCTTTATAGGGTTGCTCTTTCTTTGGGGAGCACGTCGCTAAATCAACCTGCATCCCTTCAAAGATGAGCACAGTCCCATTGTTAGCCCAGATGATCGTGCGCGAAAGGGAGCCGTTGAATCTCGAGATGCCTTTCCGCACACTCGGCAGTCTCATCACGCCGAGCGAGCGCTTCTTCGTGCGTTGCCACTTTCCGATCCCGGAAATCGATGTGAAGACATGGCGGCTCAAGATCGAAGGCTCAGTCGAGAAACCTTTCGCACTCAGCTACGCGGAGCTGCGCCAGATAGAATCACGCACCCTCACCGCCACGCTGGAATGCGCAGGCAACAGCCGCGCGTTCCTCACGCCGCAGCCAAAAGGCACACCATGGGAACTCGGCGCTGTCGGGAATGCAGAGTGGACGGGCGTTCCGCTCTCCGCAGTGCTCGAACGCGCGGGAATGAAAGCGGGCGCCGTCGATGTGATCTTCGCAGGCAGTGATCAAGGCGAGATCGAAGAGCCGCCACGACCTGCGGGAGAAATTCAATACGCACGCAGCGTGCCATGCGACAAGGCGCTCAAGGACGTGCTGCTAGCTTATCAAATGAACGGAGAGGAATTGAAACCTGCACACGGCTTCCCCGTGCGCGTCATCGTGCCCGGCTGGTATGGCATGGCGTCCGTGAAATGGCTGGAGCGCATCATCGTGAGCGACACTCCCTTCACCGGTCATTTCCAAACCATCGACTACGCCTTTTGGGAACGACGTGACGGGCTCCCAGCACGCGTGCCGATCACCGAGATGCGGTTCAAAGCAGAGATCGCGAGGCCATACATCGGCGAAGTCGTGCCCGCTGCCACAGCCTACCGAATGCATGGCGCCACATGGACTGGCGATGCGCACATCGTGGCCGTGGACATCAGCGACGACGCCGGCGCGACGTGGCATGCCGCCAAACTGCTCGGTTCGTTTGTGCCGAATGCATGGCAGCTTTGGGAGCACACATGGCAGACGCCTGCGCAGCCCGGCAGACGCACACTCATGGCACGCGCCACCGATTCGTGCGGACACATACAGCCCAGCCAGCATGACGCCGATTGTGGCAGCTACCTGGTCAATCACTGCCTGCCTATCGAAGTCGAGGCGCGATGAACCCATGCCGATCTCCATGCGGGTAACACCCCATGGTTTCGCGCTGCATGAGCCGACAGGATGCACGCCACTTATGAAACCGACAATCGACACTCAAGACATCCGCTGGCAGACCGACGACATGAATGAATGGGTCATGGAGGAAGCCGCTCCTCCCTCTCAACCCGAGTTGGAGCCCGAAGTTCCCGAGGTGCCGGTCTGGACGGAACCTCCCGTCATCATCGAACAAAAGGACACCGTGGAAGGTGAGCAAAGCATCTCCGAGTTGCTCGTCAATGCAGGCAACGAAGAAGCAGTGCTCGAACAACGAGTGAGCGCTGATAAAGCGGAAACTGCAAACGCCGAAGTGTAGCAACGCCAAGCTCTCAACAGGAGTGCGTCAGTATGATATCACCGCCGAGTGATGAAGTGGACTGATTGGATTTTGGAACCTTATCTCATGACTCCTCCAGACGAAAAAACCGATCCGATCAAGGATGAGGCTTGGCATAACCA